>NZ_DDNS01000041.1:6245-11138 GCF_002341255.1 Psychrobacter sp. UBA2514 | reverse complement strand
TTTAATATTGATTGACTATAGAGTTATCTTTTAGCGCTGTAATCGTTGTATAAGTTGTATAAAAGGAAAGATGCTTTATGTATACACCAAATATACTCATCATCGGGCAAGGTGATATCGGCTTGCCTGTTACCAATAAACTGGCACAAGACGGCTTTTCGGTGACAGGGCTGGCTCGTAGTGAGCGTCATCATTATGCTTTAGTGAATAACGCCAATTTTTTGCAGGCTGATGCGCTGACTCTGACGACCGAGCAGCTGCAATCATTTACCCATATTGCGATTATCGTCACACCTGATGAGTATTCGACCAGCGGTTATCATGACAGCTACTTGGCGATTAGCCAACATTTGGCAACGATTACTGCTAATCTGGCGAACCTTGAGCGCGTCGTGTTTATCTCTTCTACTGGTGTTTACGGTCAAGACAATGGCGAATGGATCGATGAGCATACTGAACCTATGACGCCTGAGCGTGACGCATCAAAGGTTATATTACAAGCCGAACAAGCACTGCAACAAAGCTTTGGTGATAAAGCCATCATCATTCGTCCTAGCGGCATTTATGGACGTGAGCGCCTTATGCGCGTGCGTAAAGCGCGCGAGCCACAAAAAGAGCCAGTAGCCGCCGAGCATTGGAGCAATCGTATTATGGATCGCGACTTGGTCACTATCATTGCCAATGTGTTGACGACAGCCGCACCAAAGCCACTCTATCTTGCGACAGACTACAGACCTGTAACCACCTTTGAGCTTGGCGTTTGGTTGAGTGAACAAATCGGTGAAGCCGCGCCTACTATCGATGAAAAAAAGACATCAGTGACAGGAAAGCGTTTACATAGCAATATTCCGTTAGCTTGGCTTGAGTACGCTGATTGGCAGACAGGCTATCGTGATATTTTAGATCACCAAGAGTAAGCTTTTCAGTGTGAGTATTTAAGCATAAGCTCTTAAGCTCAAGACCGTTTCTTAGTTTGATCGTTTTTATTGGTTTTATAGTTTATTTTGTATGGAGATTCCATGACCCAGCCTTCTACTTCTGATGACCGTTTGTCTCATGCTAGTCTGGCAGCAGAAGGTAGCAAGCTCACAAAAGGCGATGCTGGGCAGTCTTCTATGCTAGCTGATTCACAGCAACCTGCGATCGTACATCCGAACTTTGATCCCAAACGATCCCCCCTTGATCCTGCCAGACCATTGAGTGATATTCCTGAGCCTGCTCGTCGCCTAGATGGTCAGCTGCGCCGGCTTTATGGTAATTCGACGCGGTTCTATCAGCCTAATGCAGATAGCTTGTCAAAATGGTCGCTGATTGCTTCAGAAGCCTTGGCGGAGCATCTATCGTTACTCAAGGCGGCACAGCTTGTCGAATTGCCTGATAGTTTTTATCAAAATCACAGTGATCAGCCCTTATTATCGCCATTATCAAAGATGACATTATTAGATATGTCAGATATCCAGCAGGCGATTCGTACCTATCCAAAACTCAATCGTTATGGGTTTGGCTCTGCTGATAGCGACGGGATGGCTGAGCCAAATAACAATGACAAAGTCAACGAGTCTTTAGCCTCTCTGCGCGCATTGATCAAACGCTATAATCCTGATGAACTGCTGAGTAGCCTGTATGCCGATGATTGGCAAGTGATTTTGCAACCGCAGCAATTTGAGACAGGCGAGGGCAGTTTGGCGACAGATATTATGGCCTGTAGCGCTGCTGTCCATGCGCTAAAGCAATGTAGTACTCGTAAAAGTATCAACCATAGCTATAGTGCCGCGCAAATTTGCCAGCACGTACGTAGTTATTTGCTCAGTCAGTTTGTCTGTGAGCCTACGCAGCGCCACGCATATCGTCAGATCCGGATATTTGCTGGTCACATCATTGTTGCTGCGTATCATTTAGGCTGGGAGATACAAGTGCGGGCAGATGGACAGAGTTATTTTAATATCTCGTCGCGTAGTGGTTTGTTGACTCGCTATGCCAATATGCAGGATTACGAGATCAACGGTTGGTCAAGCTGATCAATAATGCGTACAATAATGCAAATTTTTTCGCCCCTCTTTTTGCCCATAGGAATGTCATCATGTCTCACGTATCGCGCCCGCAAGACCCAACGTTTTCATCTCATCAATTTATTCAACTGGCTTTAGATAACCAAGTACTTAAATTCGGCGAATTTGTCCTCAAGTCTGGTCGTATCAGTCCATATTTTTTTAATGCAGGTCTGCTTGCAACGGGTGAGATGTTATCACTGCTAGCACGTGGTTATGCAGATGCCTTAGCCGAACAGATAGTTGCGGCAAATAATGACGGTAATGAGCAAGAGCTAGTCATCTTTGGTGCGGCTTATAAAGGTATTCCTTTTGTCGCAGCGACCGCACAAGCGTTATGGCTACATCATGGCATCAATGCAAAATGGGGTTACAATCGTAAAGAAGCCAAAACCCACGGTGAAGGGGGCAATTTGGTCGGCGCTGATGTGCATGGCAAGGCCGTATGGGTGCTTGACGATGTCATCACAGCAGGTACAGCGATGCGTGAAGTGGTCGAGATTTTAGAGCAAGCAGGAGCAAGCGTTGCGGGTATTATCGTCGCGCTTGATCGCAAAGAAAAAGGCCAAGCTGAGCACTCTGCTATTCAAGAGCTTGCTGCCACATTAGCAGTGCCAGTACGGGCATTGGTTGATATTGACGATTTAATCAGTTATCTGGCAGATGACCATGGTGCACAAAACGGCCAACATAAAGACGCGACCCAGTTAGCCAAAATGCAACATTACCGTGAGCAGTACGGTGTATAGTTAGGCACTGAGCCTGTTTTATACTAATAATATAACGTAAGTGAGCCCTACCATGAGTCAAACAATGAGCCAACAAAACCAAGAAAAATCGCTAAAAATACTCGTCATTATGGATCCTATCGAGCGGGTCAATTATAAAAAAGACACCAGTCTCGCTATGATGTGGGCCGCTCAAGACCGTGGTCATCAGCTTGGTTACTGTCAGATTCATGACTTGTGGTTGGATCGTGGACAATTAATGGTCGATACTCAGCCGCTTACGGTGAAGCGTGATCCTGCAGATTTTTATACACTGGGTGATAAAACGACAGGCTCAGTTGCTGACTATGACGTGATTTTGATGCGCAAAGACCCACCGTTTGATATGCGCTTTATTTATGCCACTTATATGCTTGATCATGCCAAAGCAGCAGGCGTGCTCGTGGTCAACGATCCGCAAGCCATCCGTGATTGTAATGAGAAATTATTTGCGACGTGGTTTAGTGAGTATATGAGCCCAACGATTGTGACCAGCAAACAGGCTCACATTCGCAAGTTTATCGCTGAGCATCAAGATGTCATCGTTAAGCCGCTAGATGGTATGGGCGGTACGGGTATCTTCCGTCTGACTGCTGATAGTCCAAATATTGGCGTGACGATTGAGGTGCTGACTGAGCTTGAGACTTTACCAATCATGGCGCAGCGTTATTTGCCAGAGATTAAAGCAGGTGATAAACGCGTACTTATTGTAGATGGCGTTGTGGTCGACTATAGCTTGGCGCGTATCCCAAGCAAAGGCGAGACCCGTGGCAATCTTGCCGCAGGTGGTCGCGGTGTGGCGATGCCATTAACCGATATTGAGCGTCAAGTGGCAGAAGTTGTGGCGCCGATTGTCAAAGAAAAAGGTCTGATGTTCGTGGGTTTGGACTTGATCGGTGGGCGTATTACTGAGATTAATGTCACCAGCCCAACGTGCGTACGTGAGATTGATGATCAGTGCGGTACCGATATCGCGACCGACTTTATCATGGCAATCGAAAATAAATTTACGGTATAGTTTTAGACAGTCTAAGACAGATGTCCATTAAAGAAAGTACGTCTTAATACCTCGTTTATCATTGCCTTGTATGGTCGTATGTCAGTAGTAAATGACGCCAAGTCATGCCAGCTCATGGCTTGGTTTTTTTGTTATTTTTACTGCATAAAGTACTGTATATAAGACAATGATTTCCTCTATACTATGCGGGCTTTTACCGTGTCATTTTTTTAGTAAATGGCATCATAGTAGTAGGGCAAATCCTTCATATCAGTAAAATAAAGATAGGCAGATCTCCATGAAAACACCGCACATATTGATGATGGCAGCTGGGACGGGCGGACATGTTTTTCCCGCGCTTGCAGTGAGCGACGAGCTGACCGGTCGCGGTGCGGTTATTCATTGGCTTGGAACGCCAAATGGTATGGAAAATGGTTTGGTTGAACCGACGGGTTATCCTTTTCATGCCATCAATATGCAGGGGCTGCGCGGTAAGGGCGTGGGTCGTTTAGTTAAGCTGCCAGTAACGTTATTGTCAGCGACGATGGCTGCGGTGAAAGTGATTCGCAGCAATCAGATTGACGTGGTCGTTGGTTTTGGTGGCTATGTGAGTGCGCCTGGTGGACTTGCTGCACGTCTGACCAATACACCGCTGGTTATCCATGAACAAAATGCCATCGCTGGCATGAGCAATCGTTATCTGTCTAAACTGTCTACCAAAGTATTACAAGCATTCGAGAACACTTTTGCCAATAGTGAACAAGATGCCAAGCTTGAAACAGTTGGCAATCCTGTGCGTAATGCCATCACTGGTGTCGCAGAGCCAAAGGTGCGTTATGATATCAATGATAGCTCTCCGCTTAAACTACTGGTCGTGGGTGGCTCGCTTGGTGCTCAGGTATTGAATGAGACCGTGCCAAAAGCACTGGCTTTGCTAGACCAACCGTTTGAAGTCCTCCATCAATGCGGACGCAATAACGAAGCAGCCACTCAGGCGGCTTATAGTGAGCAAGATTTAAGCAAGCATCAGTTCACAGTGCAACCCTTTATCGATGATATGGCGGCGGCCTACAACTGGGCA
>NZ_DDNS01000041.1:0-6093 GCF_002341255.1 Psychrobacter sp. UBA2514 | reverse complement strand
TCGATGATATGGCGGCCGCCTACAACTGGGCAGATATTATCGTTTGCCGCGCTGGTGCATTGACAGTGACTGAAATCCAAAATGTCGGTATTGCTGCTATTTTTGTACCGCTACCACATGCGGTTGATGATCATCAAACCGCCAATGCGCGCACATTGACCTCGCATGCTGCTGCGGTTTTATTGCCACAGTCAGAGCTAACGGCCAAACGTTTAAGCGATGAGCTTAGCGTACTCAATCGAGAGAAATGCCTTGAAATGGCCAAAAAAGGTCATGCGCTTGCCAATCGCAGTGCGAGTAAACAAGTGGCTGATATTATTTGGCAAGCCTTATAGTTTCGGCTTTTGCCACTCGTTATTTTTTACTGATCATATTTTACTGTCCTTTAATTTTTATTATCCCTTAATAAAGAGAAAATTTTATGTCTACCTCTGCCAAAGCCCTTCCTAAGCGTTTGATTGAAATACCAGAAATGCGCCGTATTCAGCATTTGCATTTTATTGGTATTGGTGGCTCAGGCATGTGCGGCATCGCTGAGGTAATGAACAATCAAGGTTATCAAGTCAGTGGTTCTGACATTGCAGAAAGCCTGGTGACGAAGCGTCTACAGCAGATTGGTATCAAAATATCGATTGGTCATGATTCCAAAAATATTGCCAACGCTGACGTGATCGTCGTGTCATCAGCGATTGATCGTAGCAATCCTGAGGTAAAAGCCGCACTTGAAGCTCGCCTGCCAGTCGTACGCCGCGCCGATATGCTTGGCGAGTTGATGCGCTATCGTCATGGTATTGCCGTTGCTGGTGCGCATGGTAAAACGACGACGACCAGTTTGCTCACCACCATGATGGCAGAAGGACAGCTAGATCCTACCTATGTGATTGGTGGTAAGCTAAATGCCTCAGGTAAAAATGCAGCACTAGGCAACAGCCGTTTCTTGGTAGCAGAAGCGGATGAGTCCGATGCGTCTTTTTTATCACTGCGCCCAATGGCAGCAATTGTGACCAATATCGATCAAGATCACATGGAAACCTATGAGAACAGCTTCGATAAGTTAAAAGCTGCTTATATTCAGTTTTTGCAAAACATGCCGTTTTACGGGTTGGCCGTGGTATGCGGTGATGATCCTGAACTGTATGCGATGATTGATGACATTGGTCGCCCAGTATTGACCTTTGGCCTTGAGCCTTTTAATGACGTACAAGCTGTCGATCTGGTGGCAGAAGGTACCAAGACGCACTTTACCGTATTGCGCCGTGACCGTGAACCGCTGCGTCTGACATTAAACATACCTGGCACGCATAATGTCTACAATGCACTGGCAGCCATCACCATGGCCACGGATGAAGGTGTCGATGATGCCGCGATTGAGCGTGCCCTACAGAAGTTTGCAGGGGTAGGCCGCCGATTTGAGCAGCATGCTTCTGTCGATATCGATGATGGCAATGTCTTATTGATTGATGATTATGGTCATCATCCAAAAGAAGTAGACGCTACGATCAAAGCGGCTCGCCAAAGCTTCCCTGATCGCCGTTTGGTCATGCTATTCCAGCCGCATCGTTATAGCCGTACCCGTGATTGTTATGACGATTTTGTCGACGTACTATCAGGTGTTGATGAGCTGCTACTATTGGATGTATATTCAGCAGGGGAGAGCCCGATTGCAGGGGCTGATACCAAATCGTTGGCACGCAGTATCCGTCTGCGCGGTGAAGTTGAACCGACGATTATTGACAAAGACAATCTTGCGCCAGTTATGCAGCGTTTATTAAAAGCCAATGACATGCTTATCACGCAAGGCGCGGGTAATGTAGGGCAGGTTGCTGTTGATTTGGCAGCCAATAACCTTTACATCAAGTAAGCTACCACCAAGCTCAAATTTAGGAACCATCTTCATGACAACGAATAGTAAAGATAATCCAGAGCAAAAAAGCCAAGCAATTACCAATCCAGAGCCAACGTTAGTCGCGGCTGCCCAAGCAGAAAAAAATAAGAGTGAGGCGAGCGGTGAGTCAAATAATATAGACAACGAGACGTCTATCAGTGCACCAACTAGTCATGTCACAGACGCGAGTCAGTTCGGCAGGGTCGCTGTGGTCTATGGTGGTAGTAGTAATGAGCGCAGCGTGTCTTTGGATAGCGGTGCGGCTGTATTGCAGGCACTGCAAAACAAAGGTGTCGACGCCACTCATTTTGATCCTAAGCATC
Organism: Psychrobacter sp. UBA2514; assembly: GCF_002341255.1. NCBI lineage: Bacteria > Pseudomonadati > Pseudomonadota > Gammaproteobacteria > Moraxellales > Moraxellaceae > Psychrobacter > Psychrobacter sp. UBA2514. The sequence goes on along the minus strand of NZ_DDNS01000041.1, from coordinate 3,885 downwards.
AAGACATCACAGAATTACGTGATTACGATCGCGTGTTTAATGTCTTGCACGGTCGTGGCGGCGAAGACGGTCTATTGCAAGGTGTATTACAGTGGTTTGATATACCGCAAACGGGATCTGGCATTTTGGCATCAGCATTAGGTATGGACAAAGTGCGTACCAAACAACTTTGGCAAGGTTGCGGCTTATCCACAGCACCGTTTTCATTATTGACGGCAGACACTGACTGGCAGCAAGTGGTCAATATGCTAGGACTGCCGCTTATCATCAAGCCCGTTCACGAAGGTTCAAGTATCGGTATGACCAAGGTCAATCATCTCGATGAGTTACCTGCTGCCTATGCCACAGCAGTACAGTGTGGTGATGCCGTGATGGCTGAGCGCTGGATCACAGGACGTGAGTTTACGATTGTGATTATCGATGACGAAGCTTATCCTGTCATTCGACTTGAGCCTGCTGATATCACCAATTTCTATGACTTTGAGGCCAAGTATAATCGTAACGATACCAGCTACTATATTCCTTGCGGATTGAGCGCTGCTGATGAGAAGCATCTGCAAGAGTTAAGTCTGGCGGCATTCCGTGCTGTAGATGCAAAAGGTTGGGGACGTATTGATGCCATGCAGGATGAAGCAGGGAATTTTTGGTTGCTTGAGATCAATACCGTGCCCGGTATGACCAGTCATAGTTTGGTACCAATGGCAGCCAAAGCTAGAGGCATGGATTTTGACACATTGTGCTGGCACATATTATCGCAGACAGTCTAATTTTTTGATGTGGCGCTCATCATATTTATCACGATTTTTTAGCAATGAGTCTGATGACAACCATATTGAGTAAATGAGCTATGTTAAAGCATGGGCAATGATAAATTATATAGAGGTTTATAATTTCTCAGCTTTATTACTTTTGTAGCATGGCGATTTTAGTCAAAAAAGCCGTCAATGTATCACTAGAGCTGCTATAACATAGCTTCATGTAAACTTGTGTAAATTCAAGGCTACTAGCGAGCGTTACGCTATTGTTTGCCTATAAAATACGTTAATATTGTAAGAATAGCTTTGTTTTAGTAATATTTACGTTTTTTGTAGGGATAACCTATAAGTTATTCATAACCTAAGAAAAATGTTACGTTTAAATAAGAATAATCGCTGACTATCAGTCTTTTTATTGACAGTCTTTGATAATATATTGCTTTAATAAGCTTCTGCAAAAACTTGCAGATTTACATCAATAATTAGCATGATCAGTTTTATGCAAATATAGGGACAAAGGTCGTTATGGCTCAAACTGTCAACGAGGTAACTGACTTGATGAGTGATAAAGCCGGTCGCCCAGCATCCAAACTCCAATTACCAACCTCGGCCCGATATCTTTTTATGATATTGGTATTAGGATTATTGGTACTAATATTGATAATGGGTGGTAAAGCGTTACGTGATGCACCGCCTGCTGAGATTCATATCAGCAATCAAGGGCTCTCTACCGCTCAATACAACTCATTGCAGACAGTGATGGATCAGCAAAAGGTCAGCAGTTTTTTTACTTCTGATTTGCAAGCATTAAGAGATATTACGACAAGCCTTGCATGGGTTGATCAAGTGAGTATCTCTCGAGACTGGCAACGCGGCATTGTAGTTACTGCACTACCTAAGCAAGCAGTCGCTAATTTTGGAACAGAGCGCTTGGTTGATGCCAAAGGATCTGTGTTCGTTCCTGCTGATAGTAGCGACTTGACGCAAGAGCGCTTTGCTACTCTGCAAGGTGAAATGGCTCAAGCGCCAGTCATTATGCAGCAAATGCAGCAAGTCAATGATTGGTATGCGCCACTTGATATGCAGGTTGAAGACATTATTTTGTCACCAAGAATGACTTGGCTCATTCGTTTTGATAATGGCTTGCGCGTCATCGTCGATAATGAGAACACCGCACAAAAATTACTGAATCTAAGCCAGTTACTTGGTAATCAGTTAAGCGGACGCCGAGATGAGATGCAATCTGTAGACTTACGCTACAAGAATGGTTTTACGATTGCCTGGGATATGTCAGCGCCGCCAGTTGATGAGCCCAAATAATTGAAGTAATACTGATGAGTGGTTACTTGAGTCGAAACTGTTTGCCCAAAATGAATAATATATGTACAACATCATAGCGTATTAACAGCGCTTTTTTTAATGATTCAATAGGATGGCATTATTTGCGCTCCTATTTAGTAATAATTTGTCTGCTACCATGAAATATAACGAAAATTTGGTTGTTGTCCATCTAAGTGCCACGGCAGTGTATGTCGTAATTGGCAATGTTGTCTCTGCAAAAGACATTCGTATCTTAGGCGTAGGGCAAGTTAAAAATAGCGATTTTTATCAAGGCCAAATTAAGCATCGTGAACGCCTACAAGGTGCTATCAAGCAAGCCATCCAAGAAGCAGAGGATACTGCCAATTGCCGCGTGCATAGCGTGTGGTTGACGCTCGCAACACCTGAGCTATCTAGTAAAAACAGTGCTGGAGAGGTGAGGGTTGAGGAGGAGTTCGTACGTGCCAAAGATATGGTACAGGCCTTGTCTAATGCCAAGTCGCGCGATCTGCCATCCGATTACTATCTCATGCATTGCTGCCAGCAAGGTATCTATGTTGATGATCAAGACTTCATGGTCGACGATGTAATTGAGATGATGGCACATAATATCACTGTGATGTATCACATGATGATGATGCCTGTCGCTAGCCGCCAAAATATTCAAAAACTACTACAAAGCTGCGATGTCGGTATTGACCATATCGTATTTGATGCAGTGACCAGTGCTGAATATAGTCTGATGCCTGAAGAGCGTCAGCAAGGGGTTTGCTTGGTAGATATCGGTGCCAGTACAACCAGTATCTGTGTCTACAAAGAAAACAAATTGATTTTTACGCATTGTATTGCTACTGGCAGCCATGAAGTGACAATGGATATTTCAGCTGATTTTGGTATATCGATGATTGAAGCTGAGAAACTGAAAAAGTCTCATGGTACGGCTGATGCCAATAGTGTTGACCCAAGCTCATTCTTTTTGTTTAAACCGCAAGGATCGAGCGATGAAATCAACATCGGTATCTATAATTTGGCACGTATCATTGAAGCGCGTTATGTGCAGATATTCACTGAAGTCGCTCGTCAACTGCATGAAGCAGGTTTAATAGGCTATATTGACAAAGGTATCGTGCTGACAGGCGGCGGTAGTACGATTAAAGGAATGATACCGTTTGCTAAACGGCTGCTCAAAATGCCAGTGGTATTGACCAATACGCATCCTGCTATTAGTGCTTACAATCATTTTGATAACGATGAGTCATTTAAACAGCTTAATAGTCAGGTCAATGACCGGGCTTACCAAACAGCTTTTGGCACACTATTATATAGTCAAAGTGAGCAGTTTCGCCGCAGTGAAAAAAGCGAACCTGATACGATTCAAAAAAATCGAGTCACAGGGGTCTTTCAAAGCGCAGGCAAACGTTTTGCTGATGTGTTGAAAAAAATACTATAGACATACTTACCAAACATTTAGAGCATAAGCGCTTTTGTAGGATGCTCTTAAATAAAGTAAGTAAAAATTGAAGTCATATTGAAAGTAATGCGCTAAGCAGTAACAGTAATACCTTAAGCGATGATGACCTATTATGGTCCGCGCTGAACTATTTGATCCATAGCCCTGTTTTATTTAAATACATTTATATATAGTATGTCGATAGCGCGCCATATGAGTGCGTTACTACGTATCGACCTACACGCTATCTGCAACTGGAGAATCTTTTTTATGTCAAAATACACCATGCCAGATGATAACCAGCTTCAAAATAACGGCCAAGCGAGCTTCACTGTATTCGGTGTTGGCGGCGGCGGCGGT
>NZ_DDNS01000049.1:0-13032 GCF_002341255.1 Psychrobacter sp. UBA2514 | reverse complement strand
TATAGTCAATCAATATTAAAAGTGGTACAAGGCAGACGAGTGCAAGTACTACAGTAGTAGGCTAAACGAGTCTAACGCTGTAACACTTTAATAGTGGTTCGACTATACCATGAAGTTCGCTACCAATAGGAGCACCTCATGAGCTACCAACACGTTTTACTGGTTACTGACTTATTATCCGATGCAGACAAGGTTGCTCTAAAAACCAAACGTATACTCGCAGGCTCTCCTAAGGCCAGACTGTCTGTCCTGCATATTGTGGAAGACGATATGGTGCGCTTTGGGTATGAATTAGTACCTTCCTCTAGCCTATCAGGCGATGTCCATAATGAAAAATGGCAAAAAGCGCGTGCTAAGCTGGCGCAGTTTCTGGAGTGCAACGAGCTAGAAGCAGTCAACTCTGAGGTGACAGCTGCCATTTCTAACAGTAAAGGTATTGTTGACTACTGTCATGAAAAAAAGGTCGACTTACTCATTATTGGGCGTCATGAACGTCACGGTATCGCTGCTTGGTTAGTCGGTGCAACAGCCGATAGTATCTTGCCAAACGTCCCTTGCGACAGCCTAGTCGTCAAGCTTGATGAGCCAGTATCAGAATAAGGGGTCTGGCTCAACATTCGAGTTAACCTGTTATTTGTTAGCATTGCACTCGGGTGTTGTTCTATATCAAAATCTATGTCACAAAGAGAGACAAGCATTACTTAACAGCGCTCTACAGTAGTGCTATAGTAAATACTATCTGACATGAGGAAGACGTTATGAGTTACGAACATATTTTACTGGTCACCGACTTACTCTCTGATGCGGATATCGTCGCGCAAAAGGCCAAGCGCATCGTTGAAAACCGTCCCGGTTCTAAGTTGTCTGTGCTGCATATTGTCAAAGATACCATGGTGGGCTTCGGCTACGAGCTGGTACCTGCGTCAAGTCTTTATGATGAAATTGATGACGAACGCTGCCAAGAAGCACGGGCAAAACTGGCACAATTCCTTGAACGCAACCAGCTCAATGCGGCAACGTCAGAAGTCACTACCGCTATCTCTAGCAGTGAAGGTATTGTCAGCTACTGTCATAAACACGACGTCGATCTGTTGGTAATTGGTCGCCATAAGCGCACGGGCATTGCCGCATGGATCAGTGGCGCGACAGCAGATAATATCTTGCCTAACGTGCCTTGCGACAGCTTTGTAGTAAGGCTTGATAAACCAGTTTCGACGTAGTAATTTGCTTTGGCTATATGGAATTATTAGTTAACAAAAAGCGCCCTATCATGATTGATACGGCGCTTTTTTATTCCTTATATTTTGACATTACCTCAGTTAATCTTGTTGGATAATATCTATAAACGTCTGCCAAATGGGGCTTTGATGACGGGCTTTGTGCCATACCAGCCACCATGTCCGCGACAGATCGATTCCTGCAACGCTTACTTGCACCAGCTCACCTGTTGCCAATCCTGTCTCAATCACATGCTGCGATAGGCAGCCAAGACCAATATCTGCACTCACCATATGTTTGATGGCTTCTGATTGGTGTATGGCCTTTACCACTTCTGCATTGGGTAGATACTTTAGCAACTGCTCATCGATAATCTGCCGTGTGCCCGACCCTGCCTCACGTACGAGTAGCGGCAACTGTGCTAGCTGATTAATAGTCAGCTGATAGCAGCCCTCATCTTGGCTATAGGTAGCGACGTTCTTTAACCATTTACTATCACGTTTGGCAAATATCATCAGCGTATCCGTTCGCCATTCGCGCTGCTCAATGGCTTTCATGTCTATCGGACGCGGCATCCCTTCTACTAAAGCAATATCGATATTAAGCTGCTCAACCTCACTCACCACCTCCTGAGTATTGGCAATATACATATCGACATTGGCATCTGGTAGCGCCTCATATAACTTACCAAGCAATGATGGCAGCACGTAATTGCCAATCGTGGTACTCGCCCCGATATGTATCTGCCCCGCCTGATATTGGTGATAATGTTCAAGCGTGAGCGATTGCCCCAAGATAGCCTGTGCCTGTATATAAATAGGATGGGCATTGGGATGCTGATTAAGCCTGCGACCGACGCGCTCAAACAATGGCATCTGTAATCTAGACTCAAGCTCTGTCAGCGCACTGCTGACCGCCGACTGTGATAAATGCATCTCTTCACTGGCACGGCTGGTGCTACCTGTCTGGTAAATACTGACAAAAACAGCGAGCTGCTTAAGTGTAATCTTTGGCAATGTCTGTACAGATTTTTTCATGTTATTGATGATGCCTTATGTCATTTTTTAGCCTGTCTTATTCGCTATACATGTCTTTTTTTGCTACTCATGCGCGGTATATCTATTTCTACCGTAAACACTAACCTAAAATATCGATAGTTTATATCTTATTAATCTGTTTTTATTATAAATATAGTCAGCTTATACTGTCTACTCATAAGCTTATGCTTATTTTAATATCAGTAATAGGATATGCCTCTTATGCATACACTAGCCAAATCAGTCAGTCGCTCAGTGAGTAACTACATTCCAAGCCAACGCCACTTGGCTGGTTTGGCTGTGGTACTGATCGGTGGTTTGTTTTGCTTATGGTTAAACACGAGTTTGAATATGTGGTCAAACGGGCGTATCGTTGGCTTATCCTCTTTAACGCTCGCGATCTTGCTGGGTATGATATTGGGTAATACCATTTATCCCAAGTTCACTGAGCGTCTAAACGGCGGTGTTTGCTTTGCTAAGGGTCAGATTTTACGCCTCGCGATTATGTTTTATGGATTTAAGCTAACTATGACGCAAGTTGCGAGCGTTGGTATGCCAGCGATTATGACCGATGCACTCGTATTGACGTCGACCTTTCTACTGACCTATTGGCTAGGTACTAGATGGTTAAAAGTCGATAAAGAAACGGTGATTTTGATTGGCTCGGGCGCAAGTATTTGCGGTGCTGCTGCCGTCATCGCCGCAGAGCCAGTGGTCAAGGCCGAAGCGCACAAGGTGACGATCGCTGTGGCGACGGTAGTGGTATTTGGCACCATTGCCATGCTGCTCTACCCTTTTTTATATCAGCTTGGTTGGTTACGGCCTTGGCTCAGTGCCGAGCAGTATGGCATGTACACGGGCTCAACCGTACATGAGGTGGCGCAAGTCGTGGTCGCAGGCAATGCAATCAATACTGAGATTGGCGATACCGCTGTCGTGACTAAGATGATACGCGTTATGATGCTCGCGCCTTTTTTGCTCGTATTATCATTTGCGCTAACCAAAGATCGCCCCGTAGATAATGCCGCTATAGACGATGAGGACAGTAAAAACGAGGCAGCGTCATTTATGACCCGCGTCAAGCAAGTCAAAGTGCCATGGTTTGCGTTTATTTTTATCTTAATCGTGCTGCTGCATACTTGGATACCAATGTCTAAAAGTATCGAGCAAAGTATGGTGATGTTAGATGATGTGATGCTGACGATGGCGATGTTTGCGTTAGGCTTAACCACACATATGAGCGCCATCAAACAAGCTGGCGTCAAGCCGCTGATTTTAGGAGCAGTGATGTTTGGCTGGTTAATACTGGGCGGTGGTCTGATCAATATCGGTATTAGCTTTATATAATAAGTCAATTGCTCACGCTTATTGACTTACCTCAGTACCCAGTACAAAAATACCTCTAACTATCCATATAGTCGGAGGCATTTTTATATCTGTCGTTTCATTTAACACCGAATGACAAACGAAAAAAAAACGAACCCGAAGGCTCGTTTTTTATCTTGCTCTATTTATCTATAAAGACAAATTAGATAGCAACGATATTATGTGCTTGTGGGCCTTTTTGGCCTTGAGTTACAGTGAACTCAACTTCTTGGCCTTCAGCCAAAGTTTTGAAACCTGAGCCTGAGATTTCGCTGTAATGAGCGAAAACGTCTGCGCCGTTTTCTGGAGCGATGAAACCAAAACCTTTAGCTTCGTTGAACCACTTAACTGTACCTTTTTGAACGTCTGACATAGTCATAACCCTGATATTTAATTTATTTGTGGTCTAATAGACCGATAACGCTTGCAAATAGCTACTGAACGATAAATATTAAAACGAAGGATTATAACTAATACTACGAGGTAATGATTTGGTGCAGAACTGCTCTTAAGCTTGGATGTATTATAGGGGGAACATCCTAGTATCGCAAGCCTTATCTCAGGTTTTATGTAACTGGACTTAACTACTGCCCTATATATTGGCGACTTTATTTGGCATTTGGCAGACGAAACAAATAGACGGCAACCCCGCTACAGACCAGTGCTACCAGCCATGCTGCCCATGTCATATCAGCGGGCAGACGATAAAACAACATGGCAGTCGATATCGCCATCATGATGGTCGCAAGCCACTTAGCATAGAGCGGTACTGCATGATTTTCTTCCCAATCACGGACGTATTTGCCAAAGTATTTGTGATTGATCAGCCAAAAATGAAAGCGCCGCGAGCTACGTGCCCAGCACCCTGCCGCCAGTAATATAAAAGGCGCAGTCGGCATGACGGGCAGTAATATCCCAATAATACCTAAAATAAAAAATACCCAGCCAAGCGTCACAAAGGTCCAGCGTATCATTAGACTTCTGGATTGGTTGGTCTTAGGCCTATGATAAAACGTTTTTTTATTATGGGTCATATAAGTGATGTCGATGGACGGTGCGGTGAATGATTTTGGTAGCCATCAAAAGTATTTACATGGCTACTTGTATGAATAACCAAGCATGCAATATCACCAAAAATTGTACAAGCCCATTTATACAAGCTTTTTGCTATCGATCAGTATCGTTGGTTAGTGATTGGGTAAGTACCAATGACAAATACTGCGCTCTTCTACTAACACGTCGATTGCAAGCGCTTATAAGATTGAAAGCGCTTATAAAAAGCCGTCACAAATGAGAACTGTTATAAAGGGCGGTTAACGAGCGTCAGTCATCACCTTTCATTGTCATTCCTGATACGCTTGCATCACCGCTTACAAGTCGTCTATAGTAGAACCTCAATAAAATTAATGCAGCATAGGAAACCGCTCGATTAAATGCTACTTTTCTTGCTTGCTGTGACTGCGTCTCCAGAGGCTGCGAAAAATAGCGTTTAATCTTGCTATACCATTTTTATAATGGTTTCACTATATGATGATGCAGTAGCCATCAATAATAGTCATTAGGAGTACTGATCAAAGATAATGCAGCACCACTCAATCTTGTCGGGGTGCTTTGTTTTTAACCTTATAACGATTGTTAAAACCATTGCTGAGAGACACCCGTGAACCTGAAGCAGTTAGCACTGACGTAGGAAACAAGCATGACAGACCCTAAGCAGTCTATAAATAAGAGAAACCTCTACCTGACGCGCTGATCTGATAGCGCCTTACATGTTGAGATTTTGCCTTTCTTGTTTTGCCTTTTTTGTTTTATTTAAACAGCATCAGTCTGATTGTTTTCTATCATTAAAAAGGAAACAACCATGCAGCCGACCACCAAATTGACCCTTACCCTCGAATGGTTTTTGAACCCTGATCACCTGCCCTTTATCGCGGGTGTGACCACGGGCGCATATGAGCAGGCAGGGCTAGATATCACTATCATTGAGCCTGATGACCATTATGATGGCTTTGCTGAATTGCAAAATCAAAGCATCGATCTGCATGTGAATGAGCCGATTCATCTGTTTGAGCATTACGCGCCGAATCTGCGTGCGCTTGGCTGTTTTTTTGAGACCGATGGCGGCATATTGATGCAGCAGTCCAGTATGGATAAGCTCAAGAACAATCAGCCGATTCGCATTTGTACCCCAGCGGCTGAAGAAAAGACCAATCGTATTGGCTTTGAGATATTAGCCCGCTATGCTAAGAAAAACGGCTTTAGTATCAGCCGTGATAATGTGAGCTTTGTACAAAAAGACTTCTACCATATAAAAAACTTGCAAGAAGACCCAAGTCTCGATGGTGCATGGCTGTGCTTTTATAACTTTGAAGGCGTTGAAGCGACGCATGAAGGGCTAGACTTTACGTTTATCGATCAGCACCTGTCACCTTATCCGAATTTTTCGGCGTTAGAAATCCTCACGACGGATGAGATCTATAGCGCGAAAAAAGACGCGATAGATACCTTTATCCAAGTGACCAACCAGATGACTGAGCTGTGTAAAAATGATCCAGAGACTGCCCATCATATGTATTACAACTATAGTAAAACTGAGGCGGACGCGCTGATGGATGCGATCATCGATAATACGTTGGGCAGATTGATCACGCCAATCACGCCTGATGCGAGTAAGTGGCAAGAGCTACGCGAGATGCTAGCCGAAATCGATATCGTAACGTTGACCGATGAGCAATATCAATCGCTGTGGGCGCTATAAGCGTTAAAATAGTTTGAGTAATAAAAAACCGCCATCGTGTTTGGTGTGGCGGTTTTAGATTTAACGATTTTCAATATCTATATATAATATAATTTCACCTAGATTAAAGCTGATCTATTGCTTTAGAAACGTATGTAGTTATTTTCACCAAAGTTGTATAAACCGCCCCAGTACCACTATAATTTTTTTTGAAATCTTTCCAGTCTTTAATTATGAAGGTTTTTAGTTCTTTAGCGTTAATCTCACTATTACATAGGATTGCAAATAGACAATCAGAGATTACTATCTCAGTACCTATAGGTAGATAACAAATTTTATCTTGCGAAAAATTCCCAACTCTAGGTATGAGTAAAGCTGGTCCTACTATAATATGCTCGGATACAACTCTAATACTTGTATTGATATGCACTAAGGCATTATTTAGGTCTGTAGTATGTATCAAAGGGTAACTCAGCTCATCATTACTATGCTTTGCCTTAAACATCTGCATTTTCCCTCTTACTACTGCTACTTTATTACTAGGAACAAAGTTACTTGGTAAGTAATCTTGAACAAAAGCTGGCTTAGCCTTTCTCAGCCGAACAATAGAGACTCTAGGACTAACGTTTTTGAATTTTGAATCATAAAAATCTTCTATTACCTCTAACTCATACAGTTTAGATAAGAAAATAATAGCATCTCTATCCCTATCACTAGATAAGCAACCATTGGGTAAAATTGCGACTAGATAACCATTTTCTTTTAAAAAGCACATAGCGTAATACACAAAGCTTAAAGATATACTGGATTGAATATTTTCAGAACAGTTATTCCAATGTAGCAATCGAACATCATTTTGATTAAAAGGAGGATTGAGTAAGACCAAGTCTATTTTTTGATGGAAACTGAAAATTTCAGAACCAAGTACCTGCTCTGTTTTGAGAAAATCTAAATTATAAACAGCCCAATCATATTTTTTTAATTCAGACACAGTATCTGAACAATAATCATTAGCAACAATTTCAAGATTCTGCCATTTTTTTTTTGCAGCCTTCAGTAAGCTACCTTCACCACAAGAAAAATCAGCAACTATATTAGGCTCAAAGCCATTAGGTACTAAGCTTACTAAGACAGAAGCTAATTTGGGATCAGTATAGTACTTATCAAACATTTCTATTTTTTCTTTTAGTTCTTGAGGTAATCCTATCTGGCTTTGCTTTCACTAACGCAGATACGTGGTAAACATGTAGCTTAGAAGTTCCGTCTGTTCTACCAGCCTTTCTAACAGGGTGATCGTAAATTATTTCTACCTCTGGATGATTTAGATAATACATAATAGCAGCTAAAGCATGTGGCTTAGTTCCAATAGGGGCTATTTTTAGCTGCTTACCTTGGTGATTATTATATATGTTATCTAATTTATAATAACAGCTAAACGGACAGTCACTTGGAACATAAATCATAGACTCCCATGCTCTAGTACCTTTTAAAACGTCCATATTATTTTCTAGACTTTCGAAAATATACCATGGACGGAAGCCTGGTAAACCTACTATTGGAAATATATTCCTATGGTTAGGTTGTACTTGTTCCATAAGATATTTGAAGCGTGCACCTTCAAATCCTAATATGGGTATCAATACGAATTCACTACTTTCTTGATTAAAGTTTGCAAATCCTGGCAATGGATAAATACCTCTAATTTTTTCACTCAAATCATAGAACTGGCCTTGAATTGAGGTATTACTTAACATATAAGAGCTAGGTTCGACATACACTACGAGAACGGTAAAGCCTTCGTCAATTGCAGACTTTAAAATTGCAGACCAAGATGAATGGGACATTCCTGTTATATCTATATATACATTTCTACTTCTATCTATATTTGACCACAGCTTGGATAAACTTTTTGAGCTTCTTAACTGTAGCTCCAGTTCCCCTACGGTAATACTAGAGCCGTCTTTATCTATAATTTCTATCAGAGTTCTGTCCGCATCCAAATTGAAGTTACTAATATGAGTACTTCTGAACTCATCACTTTCACCATAAACATATACACTCTCACTTTTAGGCTCGAACTCTGCTGGTGTGCTGTACGTGTCAGTTAAAATAGGCCTCTCTTTCAAACTATTCATAGTAACCCTCAAATAACTGCATCTGATCGGGCAAATCTAATGAAGGCTCTTGACTTCTATTTGACTCCAATACTTTTTTTATACCTTCATGTGGTCTATAAACCAAAGAAAGTAAATCATTCGAGTTTAGAGTTATTTTTCTTTTTTTGCGATAAGAAAATACAAAAAATGCAGAGAAAATTGGATGTATCATATAATCATAATCTTTAGTACTATTTTCTTCGGTTAGTTTATTTCCTGAATGTCTAATTAGAGCTAAATGCATAATGGCTTGTCTAATTATTTTATTAATACTTTCTTCATCTTCTGCCTTGAACCTAATCTGAAACTGATTAGCTTCAGGAGTTTGATTTAAAGGTTTAGAAGCTAGTACACCAAATATACGACCAAGGCTGAGCAAAAGCTTTGTTAACTTAGCTCCTTCAACACTCAAACCCTCTAACTCAGAGAGATTTTTCTTGCCTACCTTGACAGCAGCATATGTCTGTATGGCAGGAGATATTATCGGATACTCATTTACTTCCTCTTTATTTTTACACTCCTCTAAGTAATCTTTCAAAACTGTATCAACTAATTCTAAAAGGTACCTTATATTTCCATTCGCAAGGGCCAAAAGAGTATCCCAACCACAATAATATTTTCTTATTCCAGTTTTCCCTTCTCTAATACCAAATAATGAGGCATAGAAATGATTATTCAGTCGATTTTCCCACTTACTTTTATCCGTTAACCATTCGTCTAACAGACTACTTACTGACTCCCTTTTCTTTTTACTCCAATAATGAATGAAGTACTTATGACCTAAAGAAATATCTAGAGCAGATTTTATCTCTCTATCATTTAAATTAGCATTAAAATCACTTTCAACAGAGTTATTGCTTCCTAAAAGTAACTCTGCTTCTTCAAGGTTACTCAAAGGCTTTAAAATATCAACAATATTTAGTTTTTCGTCGTCAATGATTGAGTGATTTAAACGAGCATTAACAACTAACTCTGCAAAACCTTTAAAATCTTTTGTCACAAAAACTTCAGTTAAATTTATTTTTACATAGTCAGCAGGAGATGTAAGCTGCTCATTATCATTTAAAGTAGACCTTTCTCTAAAACCTAACTCTCTAACTCCAATCTTAAACGTATAATAATCATTATTGTGCTTAATAAGAGTATTCACTATTTTTTGCTGATAGTCCTCAAAGTTTTCAAACTCATCTATTAGAAAGAAGAACTGTTTATTTTTTAATGCAGTATCTGATGTTAGTGATTGACTTAAAATATCAATTGGAGCACCACACATCGTTATGTTTTTTGGAGGCTCATCGATTGCCTGATTTATTGATGCCTCAAACTCAATTATAATTATCTCTAGTTCTTCACTTAATTCCTCTAAATTTCTAATATCATCTGTAATATGTAACGCTCTAAGTATTTTTTTCCAGTTTTGTTCTGTTATATTTATACTTTCTTCAGTGTGCTTTTCAAACCATAGAGCAAATTTCAACAATTCGAAGCAAAAACTCAAGTTAATATAGTGACCAAAGTAACTAATCCATTTATCTGGGCTGATCTCACTTCCTTTGAAAGCTGATACTCTATTAGTATTAACTCTATAGTAAAGCCCATAAAACTCTAAGGCAGAGCTTTCGAACTTTCTACCTTTTTGCATCTTAAGAGCATATTGACCTTCGTATGACAGCCCTTTTAGTACAGTAGTTTTTCCAGTACCTCTACCACCAATCAACACACAGGGACGGCTTTTCTTCAATTCGGAGAAATATCCTGGCTCATTAAAATAATCGAACAATTTAGTACTAAGCCATTCTGCCTTGTATAAACCGATTAATTCTTGAGCTTCAGTCAATTGTTTTACGTAGTTCATAGTGAATCCCTATTTATTAAAGGCTTCCATCCCCTTTCATTAAAATAAAAGATTGGTAAAGTAGCATCAGGTGTCCCATGTTTAAACCCTATAGCTAAACCTAATTTATGGAACCCTTCCCAACTTACTAACTTAGTTCCGTCACCATTATCTTGCACTCTTCCATTAGCTTGGGGTATGCCTGCTCGAATACTAGCATTTTTGACAAATTCAGGACCACCAGCTTTGAAGCCTTTCCAAATATAGGACTGATTATGCAAAGCTGAATGTTCCTTACCTATAAAATGTGAAGCGATTAGATTAACTTTGGTACAATCTTGCTGTATTCTTAACTTGCCTATTTCCGTACAAATTATTGGGATATAGTGAAAAGTACATAACGTATCTTCTGCTAGTGTTTCGAAACAATGAGGCGTATCGAAATAACCTTGCCAGAAATCTACAAATTGATTACCAGATCCAACAAAATCATCCACAAAAACAAAGTGTGCATTTACGCCTGACAAAATAATTTGAAATGCTTCACTTACTGTTTTTAGTCTATTTTCTGGTATACCTAAGATGTCTCTAGCCATTCTGGTAAAAATATAACCACTGTCTGCATCACTAGGCTCTTCTCCTGTGACTTTAACTATATAACAGTTATCTAAAAAATTATGCCATTCTACATCTGCAGAACCATAATTAGACTTCCTAGAATTTGGTATAATTGATTTTGAAATAGCCATAAAATTACTTCTAAACATCTGAGTAATCATATCATCAGAGAAATAGATAAAACTTTTGAGTAATCTTTTTGCATAAGGAAGTTCTTCACTCGTAAAATTCTCTAGCCAATCATTAGGTGAAAAATATTTTCTTTCAGGCCAAACTCCTATGTCAACAAGTTTTGTAAATTCATCGTCTAATAAGTTCATTCTTGTTCCCTAAAAAATACTATTGCTTTCTTTTTCGATATATTAAAGCTACTTTTATGCTTGTTTTTTCAGATGCTTATTTTTGCATGATGAACGAGTGCCGATCTATACTTCAGAGATGTGCTGCTTCATAACTCACTGGCTCTTACTTTATTTAATAATTTCGTTGATGAGGTAGGACTCTATCAGATTTCGCAAACAATACTACATGATTAGTTACATTGTGATAATCGCATTTAGCTTGCGATGATATATCTCATTACAGAACATGTTAAATAATAGCACACAAATATTCAGTTATACTGTAGGATCTAAAGCTATTCAGAGAACTAATCAGTAGACAATAAAAACGCCATCAAAATCGTGACAACGTTCTTTATTACTATAGATATTTATGAATTATTTACAACGCCTTTAACTGCTCCATCTGCCCCGCCATAGTCTTAAGCTGACCTTCTAGCTCAGCCAGTTTCGCCTTCTCCGCATCGACTACTTCGGCTGGTGCTTTACTCACAAAGCCTTCATTACTCAGCTTACGCGAGATACCGTCGGCCTGCTTTTGTAGCTTTTCATGCGCTTTGTCCAGACGTGCCAGCTCAGCCGTTGGATCGATCAGTCCTTTCATCGGTACCAGCACGCGTAGCTGACCGACCATACTTGATGATGACAATGGCACCTCATCATCTTCTTTGACGATCTCTAAGCTCTCGACTTTGGCCAGTGCTTTAAACTGGTTTTTGATACGTGATAGACGCGCTTCTTCCTCATCTGCGATATTTTGTAGCAATACTGGTAGGCGTACGGCGTTACCCAGCTTCATCTCACCGCGAATATTGCGGATACTGGCGATCAGCTCTTGTAGCCATGCCATGTCCGCCTCCACCTGCTCACTGATCTGCGCATTATCAGCTTGAGGATAAGCTGCGACAACGATGCTGTCGGTATCTTTACGGCTCAGCAGTGGCGCGACAGTCTGCCAAATCTCTTCGGTCAGATACGGCATGATCGGATGGCTAAAGCGCAGCGCCGTCTCGAGCACATGCAGCAGCACGTAGCGGATTTGCGCTTTACGCTCGTCTGTCACCGAGTCGTCATTGAGGCTGGCTTTGGCAAGCTCAACGTACCAGTCGCAGTATTCGTTCCAGATAAACTCGTACAGGGCGTAGGCGGCCAGGTCAAAGCGGTACTGGTCCAGGTGACGGATCACCTCCTGCTCGCAGTGCTGCAGTTCGCTGATGATCCAGCGGTCTGCCAGTGACAGTTCCACCGGCTCATTGTTCACGCCGCAGTCTTCGCCTTCCGTGTTCATCAGCACATAGCGGGCGGCATTCCACAGCTTGTTGCAAAAGTTACGGTAGCCTTCCAGGCGCTTCATATCCCAGTTGATGTCACGGCCGGTGGTGGCCATGGCCGCCAGGGTGAAGCGCAGGGCGTCGGTGCCGTGGGCAGCGATGCCTTCGGGGAATTCCTTTTGGGTGCGCTTGCCGATTTTTTCGGCCAGCTTGGGCTGCATCAGGTTGCCGGTGCGTTTTTCCAGCAGGTCCGGCAGGCTGATGCCGTCGATCATATCCAGCGGGTCGATCACGTTACCCTTGGACTTGGACATCTTGTCGCCGTGCTCGTCCCGGATCAGGCCGGTCACGTAAACGGTCTTGAACGGCACCTGCGGGGTACCATCTTCGTTTTTCATGAAGTGCATGGTCATCATGATCATCCGGGCAACCCAGAAGAAGATGATGTCAAAACC
>NZ_DDNS01000030.1:0-15521 GCF_002341255.1 Psychrobacter sp. UBA2514 | reverse complement strand
TGTTTTATTTAGGATTGACTATAACCGTTATTTTTTAAAAGCGTTGTTGTCATTATTTTTATTTTCAATTTTTATATTGAAACTTATAAAAACTACCTTCTATACCTTATATAAACCGTTTGTGCTATCCAATTCAATTAGTGCTAACAGTCTATTAATGACATTGATATACTCTATTTAATTAAATAGTGTAGCTGATTTTAAGCGCCAAAGTTGCATGTAAAGCATCAGTTAACAATAAATTCAAATCTATCAGAGTTTGGCCATTCATGGCTGAAAAGAACAAAAATTATCTGGGTCAGCGTCTTATCGGTAAGATGCCTATCTTGCTGTCAATACTGAGTATAAAGCATGAACTACGGTGACGTGTTTCGCAAAAGCGATTTAGGTAGAGCAGAAATAAAGTCTCAAAGTCTCGGTATATTGCCGCGAGAAGCGAGAACATTGCTGATTATGATTGATGGCAAACGCACGTATCAAAACTACCTTGATACGCTTGATAATAGCAAAATGTTTGCTGATTTTGGCGGTGTTGGGCCTTTATTTGAGTTGCTTTTAGAGCTTGAGTGTATTGAACTGATTGGTGCTGCTAACGCTAGTTCGCAAATCCAAACAGCGCCTCAGGTATCTACTGTAAACGAAGCACCTACTGTTCCTCAAGTACCAGTCGCTAAGCAACCTCAATCTACAGACAACTCATTTGATATCAGTACTGAGATAGAGTTCGATCGTACTTTTAATAGCAAACCGCCAAGCAAAATTGCAGAGACTGGCAAAAAGTCTATCGGTAGTATGTTTAAGGCAAAAGTTGCTGGTGCCAACTATGGAACCCTTAAATCTGACTTGGCGACCTACATTGAAAAAAATGCACCACCTGCAGAAGCTTGGGGCTATTTACTGAGTCTAGAGCAGTGTGAGGACAGCGCGCAATTATTACTGTTGGCACAAGAAGTACAAAAGAGCAGTAACGCGAATCTAGCACGTGGTATGAGCAAATTTATGAAAAAAATTCAACAGTCACGTTAGTACGGCCATTGATGAGTGATTAGCAATACCTGCACCGCCTTTTTTATAAATCTAGCAAATTAATTGGAAAAAATTATGGAATCAGTCGATCTCTCAGAGTCAAATAGTCTAAAAATGCGGCAGGGTGAGCATATCATTTTGCGTCTGACTTATATCAGCCGTTACAACACTGATAATGCTAATGGTGAGGTCACTCGTATCCTTGAGCAGGCTCGGCAAAACAATGAGCGCAATGGCATCACTGGTGCGTTGGTGTTTAACCATAACTACTTTTTACAAAGTATCGAAGGGGCTAGGCCGGTTATCAATGGCTTGCTTAGAAAGCTTGTGCAAGATGAGCGTCATCATTCTCTACAAGTCATAGAATGCCGTGAGGTTGAGCAGCGTCATTGGAACAAATGGTCAATGAAGTATTTGATTCCAAGCGATGAGAACAAGGGGCTGGCACTGAAGTTTTCGACAGGTAACGAATTCAATCCTTATTTGATGAGCACCAATCAGATTATGATGTTGATTGACACCTTATCAGAGCTTCAAGAGCAAGAAGAGCAGCGTGCCTCTCAAAAGAAAAAACCGTGGTATGCCCTTGGTTAATTGAGTAATGCCTATAAATGCGATCCGCTTTCATAATATTTGTATAAGAGAACAAACATGACATCAACACACGCAGATGCCCATATCTTAGTGAGCATGACCTATGCTAGCCGTGCAAACCCGAATGTATCAGCGACCGATTTCAATGAAATATTACAGCAAGCACAGATAAATAACGCTGCTAATAGTATCACTGGGATGCTAACGTTCAATAAAGATTATTTTTTGCAGACGATAGAAGGCCCAAGAGCGCAAATTAATCGATTGCTATACAGTCTCATTTCCGATGAGCGTCATCACGACCTACAGATTATTGACACACGTGAGCTAAAGCATAGGGAGTGGGCGAAATGGTCGATGAACTATGCGTCTCCGACCGAAGAGAACGCCGCAATCTATTTAAAGTACTCTACGACTATTGGTTTTAACCCTTACCTGCTAAATGCTGAATCTGCTCATGGGTTGATGAATGAGCTGAGTGCACAAAAAGGCTAAATAAAAGTCGTTAGGGTTTAGACAAGCATTCGTTCGCAAGCTCATATACTTTTGCTACAGCGCCTAATTATTAGATGCTAATAAATCAGATTTATTAATATAGTGTATGAATGAATGTTATTTTATTAAAAAATGAAAAAGTACTAATATTCAGGGAATACCGCATTTAAGAAATACTATAGAAAATAGAAATTTGTTGAGTTAAGTTTTGATAAGTAATTATTGTCGATAGCCATTTGCTATATAAGGTATAATGAATGCTTGTGTTTGCCAGCAATATTTTTATTATTCATGTTTATTAAAATAATTATGAATAATCTTTGATTAATCAAAAATCAAATTAACCCTTAAAAACTATTAATTTTTGAATAATGAATGAGTCATCATTCAGGTATCTCAATAGGTACAATGTCTCTATTGAGGTGATATTTTTTATCCGACAGTTGGACTTACTATGAGTAAAAATAACGCAATTGATTTAGATAACTTAAACGTAGATGAACTACGTGCCATCAGCGAAAATGCACAGCAGCTTATTGCCAAAAAACAGCATCAGCGTTTGTATGATGCTTATATTCAGTTTGAGCAAATTGCAGAAGACAGCAACGCTACGATTGAAGAGATCTTAAAAGCTGGTGAAAAACTAGAGAAAAAACGCAGTATTAAGTATCGCAATACTGATAACAAGGAAGAAACTTGGACTGGTCGCGGACGTAAGCCAACATGGTTGGTTGAAGCGCTAGCAGCAGGTCGTGACCTTGAGGATTTTGCTATCTAATTAGGCTATCCAATTAGATAGTTTTGAGTCGTAACACAGTACGGGACGGAGCTTATCAGTCTTATGGATAATGGTTTATTTACAATCATTTAGTCATAAACGCTGAAGCTTTGCAAAATAAAAAAGCCAGTATCTCTATTGCCAATATTTTGGTAAAAAGATACTGGCTTTTTTTCTGTCATCTATAGGTCATTGTTTGTTATGATAATGACGTTTTTGTCTTATATAAGAGTTGTGCAACCGTGGCCCAAGTATCTGAGTTGTCTCATAAGCGTCCCCGCAAGCTTTGGTGGCTGATCGGATTTGTATTGTTTGCCTTATTTGCCCTATTGCAAATGCCAGCGGCATGGCTAGTCCAAAAGTATGCACCCAATACGCCTTATGTGCAGCATGTGTCTGGCAATGTATGGCAGGGCTCTGCCATTTGGCAAATTCCTCTATCATCGACACCGCTCACAGGGATGGCCAAATGGTCATGGCAGCCATGGCAACTGCTCACAGGCAAGCTTGGTGCCGATGTGACTATCAACTCAGAGCAAACGAGGTTGAACGGACAGGTAAAGCTGGGTTTAAACTCATGGCAAGTTGATGATATGAGCGGAAAGATTGCTCCTGAGACTTTGGTAAGTGTGGTTGATTGGCAACTGCCTAACACACCCATTCAAGTCAATGGCGTTTCGTTAAAGCGTCAGTCTAGCGACAATGCATCATCGGAATCCGCTGAGAATGAGTCTGCTAAAAATGCGGCGGGATTTAGTGAAGCTGATGGTCAGTTGACCTGGGTTGGCGGTGAAGTCGGCTATCCAAGTGGTGGTAAGGTTTTTTATATTACTATGCCTGCATTGCGAGCTGAGCTGAGTGCTGAGCAAAAAAACAATAAAAATCTGCTGCATATCAATCTATTGAATAATCAAGATAAGCGTTTGGGCGATCTGTATATAGACGGGGATAACATGCTAGATGTCAGTCTGACTCAGCGCCTACTAGAAAACATGCCTGAATATAAAGGGCAAGCACCGCAGGATACACCAGTCGTTAGTGTGCGCCAGCCGCTGCTAGCTGGTCTGGGGGCGCCCTAAATGTCAAATATTGCTGCCAGCTTAAAGCCTGTCGTGAATACTCTCAATCGTTTTTCAGGGTGGTTGTTGCTACTGGCAATTGCTTGGCTATGTTGGACAGCGGCGCGTCTTTTGTGGTTACTATTAGCAGCGCCCTTAGCACCAGCATTGCCGCTAGCCCCTTTGCAAAACAATACAAAGTCTGCCAATGACTATAGTGGTTTGTTTGCGATATTTGCGGACCCTGACCCTATTGCAGCGGCAGTCCAGCCACCACCCAATGTTGAGCTTAAAGGCGTACTACTCGCCATACCGGAGAGCATGTCTTCAGCGTTGCTTAACATAAATGGTGAGGTGAAAAATTACCGAATTGGTGATGAACTAAAAGATAGCGACTATATTCTTGTCGCTGTTGACTGGAATTCGGTTATTATCGCGGATGCCAATGATAAAGAAACCGTTATTAGCATGCCAGATGCTATGCCGCTAGATCAAGGTGACATGCTGGCAGGCGGCGTCAGTAATCAGCGTCTGCCGGACAATAATATGTTACCGACTACGCCCCAGACACTACAAGATACGCCGCCTGAACCGACAGAGACGAATAGTGAAAGCAGTCCGCAAACGGCGATTGAAGAGGCGGTCACCGCGCTGCAAGAAAATCCTGCCAGTTATTTAAGTAGAATGGGGGTGATGGCCTCAGGTGAAAGCTATCAAGTCACTGCAGCGATGCCGTCAAAATTACGCAATCGACTCGGACTGGAGCCAGGCGACAAAGTGTTGACAGTAAACGGGCAAAACGTGGGCAATAATCCTGCTCAGGATGCAAGCGTATTACAGCAAGTACAGCAAGCAGGCGAAGCACAAATCGAGGTTCAACGTGGTGAGCAAGTTATTACTATCCGCCAGCAGTTCTAATAAGACGGACTTTTAGCAAAGAGTGCTCGTTAAAAACTCAGTACATATGACGCAATATCACTGTAGGTAATTATCAATATGGTAAGTTTTCATCAATTTTCAGCCACACCGTTACACCGTATCCTGCCGCGTTTGATGCGCCTGTGTCGTCCTCTTTGCCTAGCGGTACCCTTATGGGCTGCTAGCATGGGCCTAGCGAGTGCTGAGAGCTGGAAGGTAAACTTACAAGATGCCGATATCAAAGCTTTTATTAATGAAGTGGCAACCATCACCGACCAAAACTTTGTCCTTGATCCTCGTATCAACGGCAATGTGACGGTCATCTCAAACAAAGCCTTATCGCGTGATGAGATTTATCAGCTATTTTTAAGTGTGATGCAAGTCAATGGGATTGCAGCGATAGAGTCAGGTACGACAATCAAACTGGTACCTGACAATGTCGCCAAGCAGTCTGGTGTCGCCGTTGATTTGCGCGGCAATAGTGTCGGTGAGTCGCTCGCAACCCGAGTGATTTATTTAACAAACACTCAAGCAGCAGAAGTGTTGGGCGTTATAAGACCTTTGATGCCGCAGTCTGCACATGCAGCAGCGGTGCCTGGTGTGAACGCGCTAGTGCTATCAGATCGCGCGGATAGCCTGAACCAACTCACGGCCCTTATCCGTGATTTGGATAGCAATATTAATGACAGTCTGCAAGTCATACCACTACGTCACGTCGATGCCGAACGTATGATGGAGCTGATTAGTGCCTTGGTGGCAAACGCTGGGAGCGGACAAGCACAAGGCGGTAATAATCAGCTCAAAGTGATCGCTGATTCGTCCAGTGATCGATTGCTGGTCAAAGGCAGCCCTGAGATGATTGCCAAAGTTCAGGAAATGGTTAATCAATTAGATACCACACCGACAAGAAGACTGAGCGGTTTACGTGTCTTTCGCCTAAAGTATGCCAGCGCCAGTCATATTGC
The DNA here is from genome assembly GCF_002341255.1 of Psychrobacter sp. UBA2514. Lineage (NCBI taxonomy): Bacteria > Pseudomonadati > Pseudomonadota > Gammaproteobacteria > Moraxellales > Moraxellaceae > Psychrobacter > Psychrobacter sp. UBA2514. The sequence goes on along the minus strand of NZ_DDNS01000030.1, from coordinate 9,687 downwards.
TGATATGCTACGAGGCCTTTTGGCCAATCAATCGATTAATAGTGCTGGAGCCACCTCAACGTTAGAGTCCGCTTCTTTAAATGATGCCAGCAGTACAGGTGCCGCTATCAATAATGCGGCGAGTGACATCATCGGTAGTAGTAGCACAGCCGTTGTACCGACCAGCAGTACCAGTGGTGCGGGCACAGGCGTTGGTGGAAAACCCTTTAGTATCATCGCTGATGAGACGCAAAATGCCGTCATCGTCAATGCAGATCCTGAGCTCATGTTTGAGATTGAAGATGCCGTCAATCAATTGGACAGTCGCCGCGCACAAGTCTTGATTCAAGCTGCTATCGTCGAAGTTTCAGGCGATGATGCGACCCAGCTAGGCGTTCAGTGGGCGCTTGGTAATGCCAATAGTGGCTATGGCGTCGTCAACTTCAATAATGTCGGTGCTAGTGCGACCACCTTGGCCGCTGCCGCATTGGGTGGTAGTGCTGCTGCGGGCGCCGCAGGTATTAGCTCCGCTGCCAGCTCTATCGTTGGTGCATTGGTTGGGATTGGCGATAGCCGAAAAGACAGTCAGGGTAATACGGAATTTTATGGTGCCATTTTGCAGGCACTCGACTCTTCTACCAGTGCCAATCTATTGTCCATGCCGTCTATTTTGACATTGGATAATGAAAAGGCCAGTATCTTGGTTGGTCAAAACGTACCTTTTGTCACAGGTTCTTATACTACTAGTGGTAACAACTCAAACAACCCTTTCCAGACCATTGATCGTCAAGATATTGGTATCAATCTTAACGTTATCCCTCATATTGGTGATAATGGCACCGTACGTTTGGAGGTCTCACAAGAAGTATCTTCCGTCGTACCAGGTACTACTGGCAATGCTAGTGGTTTGACTACCAATAAAAGTCTCATTAATACAACGATTTTAGCCGATGATCAGCAGACCATCGCCCTAGGTGGTTTGATGCGTGACAATAGCACCACACGCCAGCAAAAAGTTCCGGGCTTAGGAAATGTACCAGTGATTGGCAGGTTGTTCCGCTCTGACAATGACAGTACTCAAAAGAGTAACTTGATTATATTTTTACAACCAACCATCTTACGTGATGGTGGCGCGGTTGCCAGTGTGACCGAGCGTAAATTTAACCAGATGCGTGTACTGCAATTGGTCATCGATAAAAATGGTACGATCAAACAGCTCCCTTTGAGCGGAACACAGGGCTGGGATGGTAATGTCGATGCAGACTATGAATTGATGCCGCTCAACCCCCTTATTCCTAAGCGCGATCAAACCCCGCGGTCAACCCCTCAAGGTTTCACTAAGGTAGATAGTCCCAACGATGGTATAACGACATATCCTCTCAATCGTTAAAGCAGTTATTAACCACCACTTTAAACAACTGATATATTAAATCAGCACAAGCCAATGTACGGTGTAATAAACAAAAATTACATCATACATTGGCTTGCGTATTCGTAACACAGCTAAACAGAGCGACCGTCGTATTTTACGTATACTAAACTTTAGTGAGATAAAAATAGGTATGCACATTTATATCCATAAAATTGGTGCTGTATCAATAGGTAGAGACAGTCATGGCAAATCATAAAAGGGGTAAAAGTTGGCTGGTCTTGGGTGCTGTGGCCACCGCCTTATTGATTATTCCTCGGCGTAGTAGTCGAAAATCCGATAAGGTGACTGACACTAATATCGCAAATTTAAAAAATAAGAATGCTCATCACGGGGATAAGGATACCCAGTAGGGCGCATAGCGCTTTATAGTAAACGAGGCATTGCTTGAATAAGCTGTTACTACAACCATGTGTATAATATGATGGTTGATAAGGTATTTTGCTAAACACGTTGTTTTTGGAGTGTATTTATGTCTGGTCCTGAGTCATCAAATAGGGTAAATCAAGCCTTGAGCAATTGTTATCCGCTCATTGATACCCATACACATTTTGATGCGCCAGTATTTGATAATGATCGAGAGCAACAGGTTCAAAGCGCTTACCATCAAGGTATACGTCATCTTGTGCTGGTTGGTTATCTTTATCAGCATTTTGAGCGTATGTATGACACTAAGCAGTTGATCGATAAGTTATCAAAGCGTTTTGGCATAGACACTGGCGAGCATAACGAGTCTGATTTCTGTACCCATATTGCGCTAGGCTTACATCCTTTTTATATCGAGCAGCATACTGATGCTCATTTGACAGAATTGGCACAAATGGTTGCGGATAGTCGACCATTAGCCATCGGTGAAATTGGCTTGGATACCTTTACTGATGCAATGAAAGAGCCTGATGTTTTTGATAAACAAAAGCGGTTCTTTAAGGCGCAGCTAGATACCGCTGTGACCCATCAGTTGCCCGTAATGCTTCATATTCGTAAGGCGCATGCCGAAGCGCTTGCTATATTAAAAGCGCATGAATACGATGCTCATACATTGGGCGGTATTGCGCATAGTTTTAGTGGCGGTGAGCAAGAAGCCAAAGCTTTTGTAAAACTAGGATTTAAGCTTGGTGTCACAGGTCAGGTGACCAACCCAAATGCCAAAAAACTGCGCCGTGCTATTCAGGCCGCTGTGGATACATATGGTATTGAGTGCTTGGTGATTGAGACAGACTGTCCGGACATGACGCCGATTATGTGCCAAACTTCAAATAGTCAGCAGTTGGCGCTAGGACAAAGTCCAGATAGCGACTCAAAAATGGCACATGCACACGATAGAAATATTCCTGCTAATCTGCCTTGGGTATTGTCGAGTTTAAGTGAGTTATTGGGTGTCTCACAGGATAAACTTGCTAAGCAGTTATGGCAAAATAGCTGCGATGCCCTAAAAGTAAACTGGGCCTACCCAACATAATTATTAAACTTATACTTAAAAGATGAAGTAAGCACAGTCAAAATATTTAAAAAGAGTATTTAAAAAGCTATGAATGAAACCAGACAAATTGAGCACCCAGTCGTAGAGCCAGTCACTACCGAATATGATAATGTACAAGCTAGCGTAGATGAAAAAAATGAGCAGTATGACCGCCGCTTTCAAGGTACGCGTACACTTTATGGCACGTCCGCTGTCGATACGTTTGCATCGTCGCATGTTTATATCATTGGGGTAGGCGGTGTTGGTTCTTGGGCGGCAGAAGCGCTGGCACGTACGGCAGTCGGTATGATTACCTTGATTGATTTGGACGTGTTGGTGGCCTCTAATGTCAATCGGCAGCTACCGGCGTTAGACAGTACGTTTGGTCAAAGCAAAGTTGAGGCAATGGCGGCACGTATTAAAGAGATCAACCCTCAAGTCACCTTAAATCTCGTTGATGATTTCTTGACCGTCGAAAACGTCGCAGCGCTACTGCCGGGTCGCCACGAAGCGAAAGCAGCCGCCGATCAAGGTAGGCCTACTGTGATTTTAGATTGCGTCGATGATATGAATGCCAAGCTGGCGATTGCCCTACATTGCCGTTTTAATAAATTAAAGCTGGTCTGTGCAGGCGGTGCAGGTGGTAAAATAGATCCAAGTCAAATAAGAGTGAGCGACTTGCGCGACAGCTATCAAGATCCATTGCTTGCCAAATTGCGTAATAAGCTGCGCCACGAAAAAGGCATCAATAGCGCGCTAAAAGAGAAGTTCGGTATCAAATGTGTTTATTCTACCGAGCCACCACATGTGGATAAGAGCTGCCAAGCAGGCGGATTACAATGTGGTGGTTATGGATCGGCAGTGGTCGTCACATCGGTGGTCGCAATGATTATGGTGAATGAAGCGTTACAATTATTGATAAAGCAGACGAGTCACCAATCGAGCGTCTGATATTATTTAATGGAGTCGATCTTGTCTATATCTAACTCACCTAAAAGCAGCTACCCAGTAGCGGTAGATGAAGTAGAGCGTATCAACAAGTTGAAAAAATATCAGGTACTCAATGAAGATGAGGAGCCTGCATTTGATCGACTCGTTGCACTCGTAAAGCTGTTTTTTGATGTGCCGGTGGTAACGATCACTTTTATGGATGAGGAAACGCAATATTTAAAAACAGCCTGCAAATTCAACAGTGAGACTGAGAGTGTACGTACCACAACACGTGAAGTAGCCTTTTGTAATTATACGGTTTTATCTAACGAAGTCTTTGTGGTGCCAGATGCATTGGAGGACAGTCGCTTTCGTCAGAACCCATTAGTTACTGGCTTGTCTCATTTGCGGTTTTATGCGGGTGCACCGATCATTTTGCATGAGGGCAATAAAAGTTACCGGTTAGGTTCATTATGCCTGATGGATACCAAGCCCAACCATAGCTTTAGTGACCAACAAAAAGAGATATTGGCGCAGTTTGCGATGATGGCAGCAGATGCGTTGAAGCTACAGGATAAAGAACGTGATGCCAAACACGCCAATGAGATGAAATCTAACTTTTTGGCCAATATGAGTCACGAAATACGGACACCAATGAACGGTATTATTGGTATGGTAGAGATGCTAGGTGACACTGAGCTTAGCGCTGAACAGCGAGAGTATGTAGATAACATCAAAGTCTCTAATGAGCATTTGATGGTGATTATTAATGGGATTTTGGACTTATCGAAAGTTGAGTCTGGAAAAATGTATATTGATTCTATCCCACTCAATTTATCTACATTATGTAATGAAGTGGTCAGCCTATTTTCTATTAAGGCACGTCAACGAGGTTTGACGCTAGATTACCATTATACCGAGTCGTTATCACCTTATGTAAAAGGGGATCCGGTACGTCTCAAACAAATCATTGCAAATCTTGTCAATAACGCGATTAAGTTTACTCGTGAGGGCGGGCGAGTGAGTATTGATGTCAAGCATATGGATAACTGCTATCGCGAAAATATTGACAAAAATAGCATGAGGCAGGAGACGTTAGAACGTAAGGCGGATAAAAATATGACCTTATGTATTGAGGTCACAGATACAGGTGTCGGTATAAAAGCTGAGTCATTGGAGGCAATATTTGATGCTTATGATCAAGCCAATAAATTCACGCATCGTCTCTATGGTGGTACAGGTCTTGGGCTCTCCGTCTGCAAATCTCTTGTCGATCTGATGGGTGGATATATTTGTGTCGATAGTACCGTAGGCGTTGGTACTACATTTCGAGTGTTATTGCCGCTACCGACTATTGATGAAGAGAAATACGAAGCATGGCAAGACTCTCATGATCTCACAATGGCAGAGCCTAGCCACGAGCGTGCAGGTCATATCTTATTGGTAGAAGATGATACCGTTAATGCCATTATTGCCAGAAAGGCACTGACCAATAGCGGTCATACCGTCACTCATGTGACTGACGGTCAACAAGCGATTGAAGCTTTTGCTTTGTTTCCCAAACGTTATGATGTCATCTTGATGGATCATCATATGCCGATTTTGGATGGTGTACAGGCCACTATTAAGCTGCATGAGCTTTATGACCCTCAAGAACTACCACCTATTATCGCTTTGACTGCCAATGCGATGGATGGAGAGCGCGAAAAGTACTTAAAAGTTGGTATGCAAGATTATTGCACCAAGCCCTTCAAACAGGAGCAATTAAACGCTTTAGTGCAATATTGGTTGATACAAAAGCAATTAGAAGAAGAGTAAGTCACAGGTCGTTATCATGATAATTGCCATGACAATGACTATTAAATATTAGGCGCGACTAACTAAATACTAGGCGCTACCAAACGTTAAAGGCGACTATGCGACAATAAATACAGCCGCTGTAAACACAAAAAAGCTTAACCGTTTATAGAGCGGTTAAGCTTTTTTATTAGTGATCAACACAACAATCTCAGCGATCAATCACGCTTATCGCGCTATTAGTTTACGCGAGTTTGGTAGTCACCCGTACGCGTATCAACACGGACGATTTCACCTTGCTGTACAAATAGCGGTACACGTACCACGGCACCAGTTTCTAGCTTAGCCGGCTTGCCGCCGCCACCTGAGGTGTCACCGCGTACACCAGGATCGGTTTCTGTGATTTGTAATTCAACAAAGTTAGGCGGCGTTACTGATAAAGGTGTGCCATTGAACAAAGTAATGGTGCATAGAGCATTGCTGTTCTCTTTTAACCACTGTATCGCGTCGCCCATCGCGTTTTTGTCAGCTTGAATTTGCTCAAAGCTTTCAGGGTGCATAAAGTGCCAAAACTCACCATCATTGTATAGATAGTTCATTTCCGTATCCATCACATCAGCCGCTTCTAAGCTGTCGCCTGATTTGAATGTTTGCTCCAGTACTTTACCACTACGAAGATTACGCAGCTTAACGCGGTTAAAGGCTTGACCTTTACCGGGTTTGACAAATTCGTTTTCAAGAATGGCACAAGGGTTGCCATCCAGCATGACTTTTAGACCAGCTTTAAATTCATTAGTAGAAAAACTTGCCACAAGAGACTCCTAGGGGTTGTAGATATGGTAGTAGATAGATATGAGGCTGGCTGTACCAAAAGTTGCTGCCAAGCCAAGTGCTTACGTATTAGCGATATACTTTGATAGGGTAGACACTAAGGGCGTATAATATCCGATTTTGGGCACAGGTAGTAGGCTGTCATGATAAACCATTTAATCACACAAAAAAACTGGCAAACGCAATTATCGGAAGCCATTACCTCTGTTGACGAGTTGCTCAGTCTCCTAAAACTCGACTCACTACGTGCAGAGGTCTATGTGCCGAAGCATTTTGAGCTGCGTGTGCCGCGCGGCTTTGTGGCAAAAATGACTGTGGGCGACCGTGATGATCCGCTATTAAGACAAATACTGCCAGACCAACAAGAGCAAATCAACGTCACAGGCTATGTAGCAGATCCTTTAAGCGAAAACAGCCAAAACCCTGTCAAAGGAATGCTGCACAAGTACCAATCAAGAGTATTACTGACGATTACTGGGGCGTGCGCGATTCATTGTCGCTACTGTTTCCGTCAGCATTTCGACTATAGCGCCAATATGCCAACTGCTGATGCAAAAGAAAATATCATCAACTATATCAGCGCGCATCCTGAAATCAATGAAGTGATTTTGAGCGGGGGTGATCCTTTAAATGTGACCAATAGACGTTTATTTGCATGGTTAGATACTTTGGAATCTATTCCGCAGCTGACGACAATTCGACTGCATACTCGTCTACCGCTGGTTATTCCAGCCCGATTGGATGACGCACTATTAGACAGACTGTCTCAAAGTCGTTGCCGTATCGTGATGGTCATTCATTGTAATCATGCCAACGAGATTGATGATCTGACAGCAGAGTACCTTCAACGTGCTCGCGCAGCTGGCGTGACGATGCTAAATCAAGCCGTACTATTAAAAGGTGTTAACGATAATATCGATGCTCAGACAGAATTAAGCCAGCGTTTGTTTGCTTGTGGCGTACTACCGTATTATTTGTACGTATTGGATAAGGTGGCTGGTGCCGCGCATTTTGATAGCGACGAGCGGTCGTCAATTGAGCTTTACTGGTCGATATTGGCAGCATTACCGGGATATTTGGTACCTAAGTTGGTCAGAGAACTGCCGAATAGGCCATTTAAGGTGCCGATTGATATTTACAAACATATTTAATGCAGGCAATATAGGGGTGCAGAAAAAACCTGTTAAAAAGAGACGATTGTTGATAAAAATTGGTCAGTGACTGATTTTTTATAAGAAGGGGGTCGCGGTATCAGGCATTATATTGATAGAACGCCTAAAATATATTGTCTAACAATAAAACGTCTATCGTTCATACCCATAGTCTCTTTAAAACAATACACAGTTTGCATGCTTTTTACCTGATATTGCTCTACTTTGTGTGGTTGCATACTTGCCTCTTGTCAACTTACTCAGAGTGACCAACAGTGAGTAGGAATACTGATGATAACTTTATCTAAGTTTCAAGAAGCCCTTTCTTCCAAAGAGCCACTAACAACGCCAAACCAATCAGTGAGCGGCCAAGAGCATCATTTGCTCAAACTATTGACAACGCTATCTTCACAAACCCAAGAGCAGCAAGCTGAGCACCTAGAAAAAGTTCTCTCCGTATTATGCGAGGCCAATATAGATGAGCTTCAACTCCTTAAACTGATGACGGCTGTGAGCGATGCTTCAGATCGGTTGATTGCCACGTTACGACAGCAGTATATTTATGAAACAGGCGCGCTGAGTGAGGTGCAGTTGGTTTATGTGGCTCAAGTAAAATCCTTGCATTATTTAATTATTTTGGCTTATGACAAGGTTGTACGTCGTCAAGAATTAATATCAAACAGTCAGCCAAAAAATATTTTAAAGAAAGGTTTTCCGCGCTATTTTAATACCAATAAAAAGCGCGCCAATACGCTTACGGTTGCCATTTATCAGTCGCTACTGAGGTACCACAAGCTATTGTGTGAAGAGGCACTTTGCTATCGCAAGCCATCAGATTATCTCTGGTTCAGAATTAATCAGTTGTACCACCTCGCTTATCAACAGCGTGTGTCTCATCTCGAGTTGAATCGAGAAACAGTGACACCCTACACAAATAGTATTCATCAGCTTTATTGCCAAATATGTTTGCATAGTTTATTGAATGTATGTGCCATGCGTCGTCCTAATGTTCTATTGGTACAACGTTTATTGCCTGAATGGTCTTATTATATTGTTGCGACAATAGAACCAACGACGGAAACACGCGTGTTCGTAGATTTACAGAGTGATAAACCACCAACGTATCTAACGCCCAACTCTGAGATAAATCCCTATGAAGATTGCTATGACTGTTTGTTTTTAGAGCTGACTCCTATGGTGCAGTATTTTAATTCACGTAGGCAGCTATCCACTGAGAGCAGTAATGTGGGGATAGGACACGGTCTGTTGAATACAATATCAATGACAGTCAGTTATCGTTATCTACAACCACAGCTTACGCTGCCTACTAAATATAGTCTCAAACACCGTGCGAGTTTAATCGCTGGTTTTAACAGTATCCATCACCATGTTGCTGACTCAAGCAGCTTTGCTAGCTTGATAGCAATAGATGAGTTATCCATAGACGAGCGCCCTCGTTATGACACGGTTAATGCAGAGCAAAACAGTAATAGCGTATTAGACATAGAGGTGTTTGACAGCCATGACAGTCTGTCATTATTTCGTACACTGCGATTGGTGCCAACAGTAGATGTCTTGAATGAAGAGCATGTTGGAGAGGAAGCTCTTGATATGGATATGATAGATGGCGAGCTTTTTGCAACCACACCGCCATCATTACATATCATGAGTTTGTTCTTACTCTGTCAACCTGATGTGACAGAGCAGCCTGATCGGTCAATAGGGGTGGTGCGTTGGCGGCATTTTGATACCAAAGACAAAGAGGTTGAATGGCAATTGCTTGGTCATCAGATTGTGGCATGCGGGTTGCGCTTGGAAGGGAGGGACCCACAGAAGCATTGTTTTGTGCCAGCGCTGATTCTGGGTAAGGATGAGCAGCTGCAAACCATGAGTTCGCTGATTGTACCTTCGTCTTACTTTCAGCCTGATGATAGAGTCATCATGCGTATCAGCAGTAAACAAACCCATCTACGTTTGGGTCGTAGATTGATGATAACTGAAGGGTTTAGTCAATACGAAATAGCAAAATAATGTCTATTTATGTATTTATAGTGAAACCATTATAAAAATGGTATAGCAAGATTAAACGCTATTTTTCGCAGCCTCTGGAG
>NZ_DDNS01000045.1:0-32573 GCF_002341255.1 Psychrobacter sp. UBA2514 | reverse complement strand
AAGAAGCTATTGCCACTCGTCAGTCGTGTGCGGATATTACAAGGCCGTTTATTAGGAAAGCTACTAACACTAGGGTTCGATCTGAATGTTGAGGCACAATTAGATGCGGTGACCTTAGAGATTATCAAAACTTCTGAGATAGAAGGTGAGACGCTAAATGATGAGCAGGTTCGTTCTTCAGTTGCGCGGCACTTAGGGCTGGATAATGCCAGTATGCCAACCACTACTCGTGAGATCGATGCAATGGTAGAGATGATGCTAAGTGCCACCTATCGTTATCAACAACTGTTATTATTAGATGATCTACTCGGATGGCATCGAGCATTATTTCCAAATGGATATAGTGGGCTTTATCGTATTCAAGCAGGCAGTATCCGTGATGATAGTAAAGGACCAATGCAAGTAGTGTCTGGTGGGTATGGTCGTGAGCAGGTTCATTTTGCTGCCCCCAGTGCAGATAGGTTGCCAGATGAGCTAGACAAGTTTCTATTATGGTTTAATACTTCGTCAAATAAGCAAGACGATATAGATTTGGTCATAAAAGCAGGTGTTGCTCAATTTATGGTTTGTGACTCTGCATCCATTTGATGATGGAAACGGACGACTAACACGAGCACTCACAGAACGAATGCTGGCAAAAAGCGATAACAGTGCCCAACGCTTTTATAGTATGTCAGCGCAAATTCTTAAACAGCGCAACGACTATTACAAAATACTAGAACGTACGCAAAAAGGTGATAAAGATATCACGGATTGGCTGGTGTGGTTTTTGCAAACGCTAGAGCAATCCCTCATTATAGCTCAAGAAACCACGGATAAAATTATCAATAAGGCAGGCTTTTGGCAGACGCATCGACAGCATGCTTTAAATGATAGGCAAGTGAAGATGTTAAATATTTTGCTGACTGATTTTTATGGCAAACTTACCACTAAAAAATGGGCGACCATGACTAAGTGTTCTATAGACACGGCACTAAGAGATATTAATGATTTAATAGAGAAGGATATGATGCAAAAATCCGTAGCATCAGGGCGCAGTACGAGTTATGAATTGGTTTTATGATAAAAACTATATTGTTCAAGTCTGCTATGGCAGCAATAAAGTATACAAATAAGCGGTAATAGAGACAACCCATTCAGTGACATAATATGAGTGGTTCCATTATGAAGGTCTAAAATATTCGATACGATAAGGAAGTCTTAACTTTATGAGAGGGTTGCATCTACAAGATCTTCTTTGTATGTACAGGGGACCAACATAGAGCTCAAGCTGATTGCTCAAGATGATAAAAGCGCTTAGACTTTGTTATACATCTACTGTGCAGTTATTGGTTGTAGAAAATAAAGCAAGATATCTTACTCCTATGTGATAAATGTGCATTATCATTTTAGTGTTTATTTATAAATGGTCACAAATAGCTTTTCTAGTCTTGTTTAATATCGATAACTTCCTAGCAGATATCAGTTTTATTAATTTATTAGGGAATGACAAAAGGTTTGATGAAGAATAAAACGGCCTTCGACTCTTAAAGCCGAAGGCTGCTTAAATAGTCTAGAAGGTAGTATGTGCTAGACACACAAATACCTAGTTATATTTTACGATGACATCGCTCCCCTCAAGCTCGACTTTATACGTGTCGAGTATAATGTTTTCATCATCTAAGCATTGACCTGTGACAAGATTAAAGCGCTGCTTATAAATAGGTGAGGCGACATATAGCACATTTTCAGCAGAGCCATCCTCGTTGGTAATAGTCGTGCCGCCAATCAGACCTCTAGACAAGACGTTGGCTTGACTGAACGGATCATAATTATCAAGCGCAAATAACTGTGTCTGCTTGGTACAAAAAATAGCCACTTGTTTTCCGTTTACGAGCGCACAGACACCTGTTTCGGGAATAATATCATTGATTTTGCACACAGTGAGCTGAGCCATCAGAAGATCCTTAATAGTAAAATATAAATGAGACCAATAACAAAAAATATTATTTAGCGTCTAATATTAATAGACGCCGACACGTTAAGATTACGCCAATTCGGTCACTTTTATTTGCGTCTTTTCCATATCGGTTGCAGGGCGAATCTGCTCTCGCTCAGTGACGAATACCACATTGTCATCGCCTTGTTCACTATTAACAAAATGACGGAAACGTTTGAGCTTTTCACTATCAGTAATGGTGGCTTTCCATTCACAAACATAGTTGTCGATGAGGAGTTGCATCTGTGACTCTAGCTCCTCAGCGATACCTAAACTGTCCTCAATAATAACGGCCTGTAGATACTCAAGTCCACCGTCAAGGCTCTCGCGCCATTTAGAGGTACGTTGAAGCTTATCTGCGGTCTTGATATAAAACATGATAATACGGTCGATATATTTGACAACTGTATCCGTATCAAGATCCGTTGCGAATAGCTCGCCATGACGCGGGGTCATGCCACCATTACCGCAGACAAAGAGATTCCAGCCTTTTTCAGTGGCAATAATTCCAAAATCTTTGCTTTGCGCTTCAGCGCACTCACGGGTACATCCAGATACGCCCATTTTTATTTTGTGTGGTGAGCGTACTCCTTTGTAGCGGTCTTCTAGTCTAAGTGCTAAACCCACACTGTCATCGACACCGTAGCGACACCAGTTGTTGCCCACACAAGATTTCACTGTACGCAGAGATTTACCATAAGCATGCCCTGTCTCAAACCCAGCATCTACCAGTTGGGTCCAGATATCGGGCAGTTGGTCTAAACGTGCGCCAAATAAGTCGACGCGCTGACCGCCAGTGATTTTGGTATACAGATTGAACTCTTTGGCGACTTGTCCGAGTATGATGAGTTTATCCGCAGTGATTTCACCGCCAGGCACGCGCGGCACGACCGAATAAGTGCCATCTTTTTGAATATTGCCTAGATAGTAATCGTTGCTGTCTTGCAGTGGCGTGAGTTCGGGTTTGAGTACATAATCATTCCAGCAAGACGCCAAAATAGAGGCGACAGTTGGTTTGCAAATCTCGCAGCCATGACCACTACCGTGCTCATCTAATAGCGCATCAAATGTCTTAATGCCTTGTACTCGAATCAAACTATACAACTCCTGACGCGAGTAAGCAAAATGCTCACACAGATCATTATTGACTTCAAAACCAAGCGCGGTTAGTTGATAACCTAATGTGTCTTTCACCATGGGCGCACAGCCACCACAGCCTGTACCGGCACTGGTACATGATTTTACCTCTGCCATGGTATAGGCACCGTCTTCAACGGCGGCACAAATAGCACCTTTGGTGACGTTGTAACAAGAGCAAATCGTGGCGCTATCGGGCAGGTTCTCGATACCCATGGTGGGTTTTTCTACGTTGGGTAGGATCAGGCTTTCAGGATGGGTAGGCAGGTCAATATCGTTTAGAAATAGCTGCAAGAGATTGTTGTAATCCTCAGTGTCACCTACCAATACAGCGCCCAGTAGCCGCTTATTATCCGCTGTGGTTACCAGTTTTTTATAGATACCCTCAGCAGGGTTTTGGTATAAATAGCTCAAACTGTTTTCTGTTGCACCGTGCGCATCGCCGATACTGCCCACATCTACACCCATCAATTTGAGCTTGGTGCTCATGTCAGCGCCTGTAAAGGTCTGAGCGTGATCGCCTGCAATTTGAGCGGCGCAAATACTGGCCATGCTATAACCTGGCGCGACCAAGCCAAAAACGGTGTTGTCCCATACGGCGCACTCTCCAATGGCATATACATTCGGGGCATTGGTACGGCAGGCTTCATCAATCAGAATACCGCCACGGGTGCCGATTTCAATACCGCATTCAGGGTTGCTTTTGATAATGCCATCTTGCGGACGAATACCCGCACTAAAGACGATCATGTCGGTATCTAATGAGGTATCATCAGCGAACTGCATGGTTAAATGACACGATGCTTCATCCGATAGGGTATTGTCGATAATGGCCTTAGTATTTTTACCTGTTAGTACTTTGACGCCAAGGCCTTCAATTTTACGCTTTAAAATATCACCGCCAGCAGCATCGAGCTGTACACCCATCAGCTGAGGCGCAAACTCGACTACGTAAGTCTCTAATCCTAGTGTGACTAGGGCCTTGGCTGCCTCAAGGCCAAGCAGGCCACCCCCGACCACAACACCTTTTTTGACTTTTGGCTTCTCAGCAGTACTGAGAATATCATCCAAATCTTTAATCGTACGATAGACATGACAGTGCGGATGCTCGCGCCCTGGAATTGGCGGCACAAACGGATAGGAGCCTGTTGCTAATACCAATTCAGCATAGTCTATCTGGGTACCGTCTTCCGTGCTGATACATTGATTGGCGGCATCGATGTTTGTGATTCGCTGATTGAGATGCAACTGAATCTGCGCATCCTCATACCTGCTCAAGTCCACTAAGTTTAGTTTACTCACATCTTTATGTTCAAAATAGCTCGATAGATACACCCGGTCATAAGCTGGGCGATCCTCTTCAGCAAATACGTGAATCTCAAACTGATCGTGTAAGCCTTGCTCTATGGCTCGCTCGATAAAGTGATGTCCCACCATACCGTTACCAATCACCACTAATTTAGCTTTATTCATCGTACTTACTATAGTGCTACTCATATGCCTATCCTCAGTAATGGGTTTGCTTAAATACTTTCATCTAATGTCCCATCCAAAAGTCGCAAGTTAATTTTTAGATGGTTCAATGATAGATAGTCGTTAATACTTAGATGCCTATAACTATTAAGCCCTCAATAATCGTGCCAAACACAATTAATGACATTCAATTATCGAACCCTTATATAGTTAAAAAATATGTAGCCTTACCAGTTTATAAGGTCATGCCAGTACTTTTGGCGATACTATTTTCTGTTATAAGTAGTTGCTTAACATAATCTTTTTAGCAACTATCATTTATATTCTATGCACCAAAATAGTTGCGAAAATGCACCAAATTGGTTTTGATTGTCACTTTAAAGGTGCATCGCTTACTTTACTTAATCGAGAGGTAACTTAGTTTTATCTAAGCAATATTATTTAATTGGGATGCCTTTAGAGCCATCTGGTACAAAGCGTAGCCCTATTAAAAAAGATGATGTTTTATATCTATGTCAATTTTATATTTGCAGCTGGCACATCCATTGCACTCTCTTAATGGTCGCAACTGATAAGTTTCTGACTCATAACGTGTTTTTATAACTTTAATGTTAGCCATTTGAGGAAATCGTCTATGCCTTTATCGAAACCTGATGTGCCAAATAAAAACAACCTGAATATCTTTTCTTTTAGCGGTAAAAACAAAATTCTCCATCTTGGGTGGATGGCGTTTTTTTTCACCTTTTTTGTGTGGTTTAACCATGCACCATTCTTATCTGCGATTGGAGAGAGTTTGAACCTCACCAAAGACCAGGTAAAAACTTTATTGATATTAAATGTTGCCTTGACTATCCCAGCTCGGGTCATCATTGGCATGTTGACCGATCGCTTTGGTCCTCGGCTTGTTTACACTGCAATTTTAGCCATTGGGGCAATTCCCTGTTTCACCTTCGCTTTTGCACAAGACTACAATACGCTAGCCCTATCACGCTTTTTATTGGGTTTTGTTGGTGCAGGGTTTGTGGTTGGCATTCGTCTCATGAGTGACTGGTTCCCTGCCAATGAGCTGGGTACAGCTGAAGGTATCTATGGGGGCTGGGGAAATTTCGGCTCTGCCGCCGCGGCACTGCTACTACCGACAGTCGCTATTGCGGCCGCTGCCGTCTTTGGCGGTGAGGAAGGTTGGCGTTATGCAACGGCTACCTCAGGGATGGTTATGCTGCTCTATAGTGTGATTTTTTATAAGATGGTACGTGATACCCCTAAGGGCGCCACATATTTCAAACCTAAAAAATCGGGTGCCATGATGGTGACTTCATCAGGTGACTTCTGGCTCATGATGGTATTTAAACTGCCTATGTATTTGGCATTGGGCTTATTGGCGTGGAAATTATCACCAGCTGGTGTGAGTTTGCTGAGTCAGGCAAGTGTCAACATTGTCTATATTGCGTTGGTGGTGTTATATGTTTATGAATTTATCAGTAGTTATCGTTTTAATAAGGAAGTATTTACCACACCTGTGCCAAAAGCTCACCGATATGACTTTAAGCAAGTCGGTATTTTGAATATTTTATACTTTGCGACTTTTGGCTCAGAGTTGGCCGTGGTATCTATGTTGCCGCTTTTTTATCAAGAGACTTTTAACTTATCGATTGTCATGGCAGGTGTCTTGGCATCAAGCTACGCCTTTATGAATCTGATGTCGCGTCCTGGCGGTGGCTGGTTGAGTGATAAATTCGGTCGTAAAATCACTCTTTTGATTCTCACCGCAGGTTTGGCTGTTGGTTATCTGTTGATGGGTATCGTTGACTCTTCATGGCCGATCGCGCTTGCGCTGTTGATTACTATGTTCTGCTCTTTCTTTGTACAGGCGGGTGAGGGTGCGGTGTTTGCTGTGATTCCTTTGATTAAACGTAGTATGACCGGGCAGTTTGCAGGGATGACAGGCGCCTACGGTAACGTCGGGTCAGTGATCTATTTGACCGTACTGAGTCTGGTATCGTATCAGGTGTTTTTCTTTGTGATTGCTGCAACGGCTGTGGTTGGCTTCTTGGCGCTGTTTTTATTAAAAGAGCCTGAAGGCGTCATCATTGAAGAGATGCCAGATGGCAGCTTTGCTCAAATACAAGTGAGCTAAATTATGCATGAGAGCGTCAAACAAGCGCCTAAACAAACAAATCAAGTAAGCAGCCATGATGCGGACGTTGCATTGTGGCTGCCTGATTTTTTTACGATGGCAGGACGCAAAGCTGAGAACCAAGATAGCCTACTCATAACGACCTGCTTGCCTTATGGGTTCCCATCGTTATCATCCTTTTCATCATCGTCAGCGCATAGTGGCGATCATCCCTCTTTTACAGCGCCTTTATTGGTGCTAATGGCTGATGGGGTCAGTGCTTGCCAGTTTCCCAAACAAGCCAGTCAGTCAGTGATAAACACAGTGACACACTATATCACCTCAAAACTTGCAGAGATGGTACAGACAGATAGGGTGCAAGCAAATGAGGCATCAAGCGAATCGCAAAGAAACTCTGCAAGCAAAGCGCAAGAGCAATCGCCAAATCTACTACACCGCTTTGATGACGATCAAGTTGCCATCGTGATTAAGGAGGCGGTGCACCAAGCCAATGATGCGCTTTATTTCCCGCAAGCGTATGAGCGCCTGCCAGCTTTATTATCGACTTTATCAGGATTGCTATGCATAGGCGACCGTATTCATCTGTTTCATACGGGCGATTCTCGTATCTATCGTATCGGTATCGACAGTATGGTGCTATTGACCAAAGACCATCATATCCACCACGGACGGGATAAAGGAGCCCTGTCTGCTGCTATCGGTGCTGACACACGAGTGGAGCTGCAACAATCTGTGTTCACTTTGCACCAAAACGAGTGTTTGGCGCTCATGACCGATGGGGTTTATGAGTCAATTACGCCAGCAGAGCTACAGTTTGAGCTGTGTGCTGCGGTACAGGCTATGCACCAATCAGTGGCATGTCCCAATCAAATCATCGACCATCTTCAGATGAGCCAGCGTTTATGTGAGCACGCCTTTAGCGAGGGTAGCCACGATAATCTCAGTGTAATCATGCTCGGTATGAACGATGAAATCATAAAGAGTAAAACGCACCGAGAAACAGATAACGGCATTGCGCTTGATCAGGGTGTGGATAGCGACAGTAGTCACGCTCAGGATATCAATCACTATCGCTTACCAACGGGCTTGGCAGTAGGGGCACAGATTGATAGTTTTGTGGTCAAAAAAATCATCGCGCGTACGGCTCGCAGTGAGGTGTATTTAGTAGAGGATAACGATCAGCATGCATTTGTTTTGAAATCGCCAAGTCTCAATGTCATTGCTGATGGGCATTATCTACGTGAGTTTTTAAAGGAACGTAAAATCGGTTTGAGCCTGTCCAAGCACAAACGTATTGGTGAACCCGCTTACAATCAAGTGAACCCCAATAGCGTATCCTCCCATGACGCTCTTTTAACCAGTGATGTCTCTAAAAAACTGAATACTACTTTCAATGCGTCTAATGCGTCGGGGCTTTTGCGCTACTACCCAGTGCCTGCCAGTAGTACTTATTTATATCATTTAACGGAATATATCGAAGGGGAGAGCCTACGAGTTTTTATGGATCGTCAAGCCCCTTGTGATATTTGGCAAACTTACGATTTACTCACTAAGATCGGCATGGCAGTCCGTGTGATGCATCGGAATTATCTACTGCATCAAGATATCAAGCCTGAAAATATATTATTAACTCAATCAGGTGCGGTCAAGTTAATCGACTTTGGCTCTGCTAGCTCCTCCATACTAAAAGACAGTACGCGTCCTCCTAATGGCGATTTGCACTACGCTGCACCAGAATATTACACCGATGCCCCAAAAGGCGTGCATTCTGATTTGTTTTCCATTGCCGTGATTGGTTATGAGTTACTTACAGGTGAGCTACCATTTAGCTCGCAAGAGTTGATGAACCCATCCGCCTCACTGATCGTACCTGCCGAGCGCCTGCGTCAAAACCGAGTGCCCGCTACCAGCCAGCAAGCGTTGATGCGTGCACTGCACTCTAGTACGCAGGCAAGGTATCAAGCGATTGGCGAGTTCTTACAAGACTTTAATCCCGATAATAGTAACAATACCAGAGACCCTGAACCGCTGATCATACGTCATCCCTTATTGGTTTGGCACAGCATTTGCTTTATTCAATTTGTCATTATCATATCGTTGCTGATTTATTTTTCATAAAACCTTGTTAAACGTAAATAGTACGACAAGCCATTTTACTCAACGCTGCGTGTTGCGGCTAAGGAATGATTTTCCTATGTCACTTGATTCACCAGAACCAAACCATACTGCTTTCTCTACCAATGCTTCTTCTTCTAGACGTCAGACTACTGCGGGCATCGTTATTATAGGCGCTGGGATGGCAGGCAGTCGTTTTGCCATTGAGCTGGCACGTGCCCAGCAGCAAAGCAGCCAAGAAAAAGGCGCAGCTCATTTACCCATCACGCTGATTAGCAAAGAACCGCAAGTGGGCTACAACCGTATCATGCTGTCACCCGTACTCTCAGGAGAGTCGGTTTTTGAAGAGACATATTTATACGAGCTAGCAGAGTATGAGCAATTGGGTATCACGGTATTAGCTGGCACGTCGGTAGATGCAATCGAAACCAATAAGCAGCGTGTCAAATTGAGTGATGGACAAACCCTGGATTATACCGAGCTGGTGCTTGCTACTGGCTCACAAGCTCGCGTCATCCCTTTTGCCAATCATGATGCTAAGGGGGTTCATGTATTTCGAGAGATTGCTGATGTGCAGGTATTGACGGAGTACGCGCGCCAAGCAAAAAAGGGTCTTGTCATTGGTGGCGGGGTGCTGGGTCTGGAAGCCGCTTGTGCTTTGGCGTCTCAAGGGGCAGATATGACAGTGGTTCATGTCGATAGTCATGTTCTCAACCGACAGCTTGATATGCCCGCCGCTCATCTGCTACAAGCAGAGCTCTTCAGTCGAAGTGTCAAGCTGGAGGTGTTAGCCAACACAGAATGTATTACGGTCAATGATCAACACGAGGTTAATGGTCTGTTGTTAAAGGATGGCCGCACACTGCCAGCAGACTTTATTGTCATGGCCGTTGGTGTCATCCCCAATACGACACTGGCCCAGCAAAGCGGTCTTGAGGTTAACCGAGGTATCCTCGTAGATAACTTTATGCATACAAGCTGTCCTCATGTCTATGCGATTGGTGAGTGTATAGAACTGGATGGTGAGCTGTTCGGTATGGTAGCCCCTGTCAACCAACAGGTGGATACTTTGGTTTCTGTCCTAAAAGCGCCACACATCTCAAGTAGTAGGAGACTTAGTAGTGACTCACGAATAACCGAATACAAAAACCACTGGCGTCCCTTTATCAGCAAGCCTTTATCTTTAAAATTAAAAGTATCTGGCATCGCCGCTTTTTCAGCAGGTCAGATTGCTTTTGATGATAGTGAAATGGCACAGATAGAGCGCGTGGTTTATCAGCAAACGAGCCTCGATCATTATCTTTGTCTCTACATTAAAGAAAGCAAACTGATTGGCACGGTACTATACGGTGATGTGAGTGAAAGCGGGTTTTATAGTCAGCTGATCACTGATGGCAGTGACATATCCTCGATAAAAGAAGACCTTATCTTTGGCGAAGCCTATTGCGATGTAGGGAAAATAGAAGCAGCTGAGCCCGAATCTGCCGTGCCAAGTGACGCACACCTAATAGGAGAGGCCTCATGAGCAGCACCATCTTAAATGACGATCAAGCCCTCAGTGTCGTACCGTCCTCTCGCATTACAACTTACACTGAGGATTTGATCAGTCCTATTCGTACCACTTGTCCTTACTGCGGCGTAGGCTGCGGCGTACTAGCAAACATCGATGAGGCAGGTGTAGTCAGCGTGACAGGTGATCCTGATCATCCAGCAAACTTCGGCAAACTCTGCTCAAAAGGCAGTGCATTGGCACAAACATTGGGCACTGAACGCAGGTTGACTCAGCCTTATTATCAAGACAAACAGCGAACAATAGCAAAAGGACAACCGACAGATACGCAGCCTGCCGCGTGGGAGGCAGTATTGGATGATATTGCCAGTCGTTTGAATAACACTATCGCGATACACGGGCGTGACAGCGTAATGTTTTATGTGTCAGGGCAGCTGCTTACTGAGGATTACTACGTTGCCAATAAGTTCATTAAAGGCTTTATTGGTAATAATAATATCGATTCCAATTCGCGTCTTTGTATGTCCTCAGCGGTTGCAGGGCATAAGCGTGCTTTTGGTGCAGACTTAGTGCCTAGTAATTATGAAGATTTAGAGTCTTGTGATTTATTGGTGCTGGTGGGATCCAATATGGCGTGGTGTCATCCTATCTTATTCGGACGGTTTTTAGCCGCCAAAAAGCGTGATCCTAATAAAAAGCTGATCGTGATTGATCCGCGTCGTACTGATTCTTGTGAATTTGCCGATTTGCACGTGCCCGTTGCTGTTGGCACGGATACGCACTTATATAACGGACTGCTGCATTATCTTGAGCAAGAAGGCTGTGGTGATAAAGACTATCTTAAGCAGTGTCATGATGTTAAGCCCGCCTTAGAGGCCGCAAAAACATGGACGATTGATAAAGTGGCGACGGCATGTGGTATCAGTGCGGATCTGGTACAGGAGTTTTATGCGCTGGTCGCTGCAAATGATAAAACCGTCACGGCATTTAGCATGGGTGTCAACCAATCTGCAAGTGGTACCGACAAGGTCAATGCCATTATCAATACTCACTTGTATACTGGGCGAGTGGGCCGAGTAGGTGCAAGTCCGTTTTCACTCACCGGTCAGCCAAATGCGATGGGTGGGCGCGAAGTCGGTGCATTAGCTAACCTGCTTGCCGCGCATCTAGACCTAGACAACGAGCAGCATCGTCATTTGGTGGCTGATTTTTGGCAAGCGCCGCAACCGCTTGCCGCAGAAGTTGGGGTAAAAGCTTGCGATGCTGCTGATGCCATACTAGATGGCCGTATCAAAGCCATCTGGATTATGGCGACCAACCCTGTCGTCAGCTTGCCTGAGGCTGATAAGTTTCGCCGCGCATTGGCTACCTGTGATTTGGTGATTGTATCTGACTGCTCCGTCGACAGCGATACGGTTAAGTGTGCAGATATTGTTTTGCCTGCACAGGGTTGGGGGGAGAAATCAGGCACAGTGACCAATTCGGAGCGCCGCATCTCGCGCCAGCGGGCGTTAATGCCTGCACTCGGACAAGCAAAGCCTGACTGGTGGATACTATCGCAAGTCGCTAAACGCATGGGTTTGACAGGGTTTGATTATCAGCATCCTAGGGATATATTTAATGAGCATATCGCTCTGACAGCTTATAGAAATGATACCAGCCAAGATGTATCAGAAAACAATCAACCGCGCCATCTTAATTTAGCAAAAGATCTTTCGCCAATGGTAGTAGGGGCGATAGCATCGATAGAGGAAAGCCCAAACCATCTTAAGCAGCAAAATAAAAACGTATTCTCTTTCAGTCATGACGCATATGATGTCATGACACCGTTTCAGTGGGGCGGCGCACGTATTACACCTAGCAAAACGAAATTTATTGCCATTACGCCTCCCAGTCACGCCAGTATACCCAATAGGCATACGCAACGATTGAGCTTGAAAAGCGCTCATAGTAAAAAAAATAACGGCAGTCATACGTTTCATCAGAATAGCTCAGGAGCATTAGACCTACGGCTGATTACAGGTAGGCTTCGCGATCAATGGCATACGATGACGCGCACAGGACTTGCACCGCAGCTCAACCAACACGAGTCTGTACCAACACTCACCGTACATCCAAATGATGCCAAGCAGCTCGGTGTTGACCAAGGCGATTATGTACAGCTACGTCCCTGCTATGAGAAAAACTTATCAATAAATAGCCAGCCGCCGCGTACGGTCGCGAGCACCACTACAGACAGTCAGGTGCTCGCCCAAGTTGCCATCAGCGACAGTATGAGTGCAGGCGATGCCTTTATGCCGATGCATTGGAGCAACGCCTTTGCTCGTTTTGCTCGCGTAGGTACGCTGATCCCAACAGTCGTTGATCCACATTCAGGACAGCCTGAATTAAAAAATTCTGCAATCAGCGTGATGCCTGTACCGATGAAAACTTATGGCAAGATTTTGGTGCATCCTGATCTACAAGACACCATGATAGTGCATCTGCGTGAAACTTTATTGGATTTTGAGAAAGAGCCTGAGGATCAAGGAGTGCTGATACCTTCTTCTGATACAAATACAATTTCTGAAAGATCAAACTCATTACCCGCATTGACATGGAGTTTAAGTCGTCAAACCAATAGCGTCTTGATTACTTTAGCCAGTCCTGTAGACAAAGTCATCAGTAAACTGCTTGACCCTAAGTACTGGCAAAACTTTATCAATACCTATCAAGCATCTCTCACCGATAAATCGATCAATAGTGCCTTTACTTGCAGCAAGCAAGCAAAGCAGCTTCGCTTCGTCTCGACGCAGGTAGAGGCAAATACTAAAGTGATAGATCGGGCATCGATTAGTACGTCAAAGTCTGACATACCAAGCGATCAGCTACTGCTCAGCATTTGTTTTGCGCCGCAAGTGGCGCAGCTACCCAGTATGCATTGGCTTAACAATTGCTTTGCCAGTACTGATGCGATACCAGAGAATCAACGCTATAAGTGGTTGCTGGCAGGTCGTCCAGCGACAGGGTATGTTGATCCAGGTGCATTAGTATGTTCATGTATGGCTGTTGGAGAGAATATTATTATCGAAACAATTACCAAGCAGCAGTGTATGAGTGCCCACGCGGTTGGAAAGGCATGTCGAGCAGGGACTAACTGCGGTTCATGTGTGAGTCAAATTAATGCCTTGATCGATAGGTATGCGTCTTAAGTAGTGCTTGTTGCAAAGTTTGATCGTTAATATGGCATAGGGCTTGCAGCGTATTTTATATGCTCTTCTTTTCTTAGGTATGCCATTGTTAGGTGCAGAGTTGCGCGTTATTAACAGTGTTATTAGGAGTTATTACCATGACTGATTCATCTACCTTTATTGCCGCATTAACTTCACAAAATTTACCCAATATAAATTGTTATATTAGAGTGAGCGATGAGCCATCAGTTATAGAAAAAAATGTGAAAACGGGCACGGTACATTTGGTTGGTGCAGGTTCTGGCGATCCTGAGCTACTCACGTTAAAAGCATTACGAGTAATGCAAAAAGCAGAGGTCGTGCTCTATGATAGTTTAGTTTCAGAGGATATCTTAGATATGTGTGCGCTGACGGCAGAGAAGATATTTGTCGGTAAGCGCCGTGCCAATCACGCACTACCACAAGAAGGTATCAATGAGCTACTGGTCAAACACGCGCTAGCAGGCAAAACGGTCGTTAGGCTCAAAGGTGGCGACCCCTTTATATTTGGACGCGGCGGAGAGGAGCTGCAAGAAGTGGTGCGTCATGGTATTCATTTTGAATCTATTCCTGGTATCACTGCTGCTAGTGCGGCCGCAAGTAGAGCAGGTATTCCCTTGACACACCGTGATCATGCGCAAGCCGTCAAATTTGTGACCGCTTGCAAAAAGTTGGGCGCACCTAATAATGACTACGATGAACTCTTAGACAGTACGCAAACGGTTGTCTTTTATATGGGGTTGAATCGACTAGATGAGATGACTCAAGGGCTAATTGCCGCAGGGCGCGACAGTAATACACCTTTTGCTGTGATTAGTCATGCCAGTTTGCCAACGCAGCAGCTTCTTATCGGTACACTTGGCAGTATTGCCGAGCAGCAAGCTGAGGCAAAATTACCAACACCTGCGCTATTGATTATGGGTGATGTGGTTAATTTATATCATGAGTTTGCAAACTACAACCTTGGTGCGTTAGGCAAAAGTACCTTTATTGACGTTCAAAACGTTGTTAGCAGTCATGATTTAGTCAGTAATTTGGAGGTTGTCACGTAGGATAGAAGCATACTAGTGCTTAGCACTTTTATAGTATGTCAGCGCAAACACTTAAACAGGGTAATGACTACTACAAAATACTAAAACGCATGTAAAAAGTAGACGATGTAATAAAAAGAGTATGATGCAAGGTACGATGACTCTGGATACATTAAGAGTTAGTTCAGCAGACTGGTATAAGTGGTTCCATTATACCAGTCTGTTTTAAGTAGTCTATTAACCTCTACCATGTCAAGGTAGGTCGACCAAAGTGCATATCCTGACAATATCTTACACACGTTGATATTGTTAGCCTGTAAATATTATTCAATTGAATAATCACAATGTAAATTATAATGCAATAAAATTTAACTCGTATTTGGGCACTGTATTTTTATAGTGTTTTTACCTCTACTCAAGCCCTTCTCAGAACAAAAAAACTATGTTTGTTCGTTGAGAATCTATTCTTATTACGTCAGCTATTGTCGTTTTTGAATTTCTACGTATTGTTCCTACTGCTTATTCTCTGCATAACATAAGGAGGTTACTGTTCTAATCTCTGCATATCTCTGGGGAACGTATGAAGCATACTACTTATATTCATGAGCACTCAAATTGGACTGAATGGCAATGGTCGGACAAGAAGCTATTGCCACTCGTCAGTCGTGTGCGGATATTACAAGGCCGTTTATTAGGAAAGCTACTAACACTAGGGTTCGATCTGAATGTTGAGGCGCAATTATTTGACGGCAGGGGTCAATAATTCTTATCATTTACTTGGTTATTAAGTGAAGGAGCCAAAAACAACCACCCCTCCACATAGCCTTAATTCAGTCCATTACTCCTAAAATAAAATGACACAGTAGATGAATACTTGTCCTTATAAGATCTGACAAGCCTCATCAAAGTCTAATCTTGGCAGACGGCTGTATAACTGGTCCTCTTGACCATAACCTATATTGATGAGCAGGTTTGAAGTCCAATTACTGTCTTTAAGAAAAATTTTATCTACCAGTTCATTATTAAATCCAGACATAGGGCCGGTGTCTAAACCCAAGGCTCTACAAGCCAAGATTAGATAAGCCGCTTGCATAGAACTGTTTCTAAACGCCGTTTCTTTTATCAGTTCAGGACTAGAGTTAAACCATGATCGGGCATCCGTATGTGGAAATAATTTAGGAAGCTCTTCATAAAACTCATTATCATAAGCGACAATAACGGTGATAGGTGCTGTCATTGTTTTTTCGATATTACCTGAAGATAGTGCTGGTTCTAAGCGCGCTTTAGCATCATCAGACTTCAGAAATACAAACCGTGCAGGTGAACAGTTAGCCGAGGTAGGCGCCATTTTGACCAGGTGATAGATCTCTTCAAGTAGTGCATCTGGTACGTCTTTTTTTTGCCAAGCATTAAAGGATCTGGCTTTACCAAACAGCTGATCGAGATCTGCTGAAGATAACGATAGGGAGTTAGTCATAACATTTCCTTATTGATATTAAATTTTGGATAAGAATTGAAGAATTTTGCTATTGGTTGGGCAGGTCTCTGTGATTGTGCTGGCATGGCCACCCGTCACCATTAACTCAAACTGTGCATTTTGCATATTATTGGCCAAAGCCAGACCGCGTTGCCAGGGCACCAACACATCATCAAGATTGCTTAAAACTAACGTTTTATTTTTGATATGTTTAGCGTTTATCAGGGGCTGATAAGACTGCAAGGCTTTTAATCTCGTTGAGACGTTTTCAATGGGAGTAAAATTAGCAATAGCTTTATCTTCTTTTTGCGTGAGTGCCTCTATGTTGTCTGAGATCCATATAGGCGGGTATAAAAATATCGCTTGAGCACGTACAAATGCCTCTACACCTGTATCTTGTAGTAAACTGGTTCGCATACGAAAACATTTAATAGTGTGAGGATCTAGGCTTTCCCAACCATTTAAGATGACCAGTTTATTTAACAACTCTGGCGCTTTATAAGCGATTTCCATACCGATAAATCCGCCAAGTGCGTGACCGACGAAATGACAGTTAGAAAGCCCTTCTTGTTTTAAGATTTCAATTAATTGATCCGCTAAATCTTGCATAGAATAGTCATCGGGTAAGAGATCACTATCAGGTGATACCCCCTCTTGTTCATAGCAAATCACATTGTAATGCTCGGTAAAACTCTCAATTTGAGGTGACCAAAAATCAGCATGCCCGCCTAAACCTGAACTAAATACGACCGTTTCTGACGTGTCGTTCTTACAAGGATATTTTTCAACTAACATAGGGTTTCATCCAATTTTAGTAAAATTCAAATTGCGGTAAAAATATCTAGTAGCTTATAAAATCAAGTTAAATTAAATCTACTAAATCAATTCAACAGTACGCTCATCGCTTTCATCATAGTCATATGCTACGGTTTCTTCGAAATTTTCGACAGTTTCTTGAGACTTAATATATTTAATTAACGCGTCTATGGTGCCGACCTTTAGGTTGTGAGTATCGGAGAATTTCATCAGATCATTTCTCCGAGCCATTTCACCATCTTGGTTGATGATTTCTACAATAACCGCAGCAGGCTCCAAGCCAGCCAGTCTCGTTAAATCGCAACCTGCCTCAGTGTGACCGGCGCGTTCTAAAACACCGCCTTCTTTAGCCACTAATGGAAAAATATGACCTGGGGTTACGACATCATCAAAAGTAACGTCTTGAGACACCGCAGTTCTAATAGTATGAGCTCTGTCTGCCGTTGATATTCCGGTACTTACGCCTTTTGCCGCATCAATGGAAACAGTGAAATTTGTACTATAAGGTGCTTGGTTGTCTTTGCACATGAGAGGTAGTTTTAATTTTTTGCAACGCTCGGAGGTCAAGGTCAAACAAACCAAGCCTTTGGCATGTGTAATCATAAAATTGATATCATCAGGCTTGGCTAAAGTGGCTGCCATAATCAGGTCACCTTCATTTTCCCGATCCTCATCATCCATGATTATGACCATCTTGCCAGCTTTAATATCTTCAATGATTTCTGGTATTGTATTGATATTCATAAAATCCACCATTTGTACTTATATTTGCTTTTGTATGTTGTTATGTAGAGCCTATTGTCAATTAATCACATGCTCTACATAACCTCCTACTTTTGATACGGCTGCATAGCTACTTCATAGAAATAGTGGTATTTACGCCTTCACTAGCATCCTCATCAAACCAGCGTGATATCACCGTTTTCGTCTGCGTATAAAACTGTACCGCTTGCTTACCATAAGGACCTAAGTCACCGAGCTTACTCGCTCTAGACCCTGTAAACGAAAACATCGGTAGCGGTACTGGAATCGGTAGGTTGATACCTACTTGTCCGACATCGATATCTTGTTGGAACTTGTGTGCATGGGCGCCAGACTGGGTGAAAATTGCAGTGCCATTACCATTTGGATTGGTATTGATAATCTTAATGGCTTCCTCAAGCGTGTCGGCATACATAATGCATAATACAGGGCCAAAAATCTCTTCGGTATAGCAGCTCATATCAGTGGTTACATTGTCCAAAATAGTTGGTCCAACAAAGTTACCTTCTTCATAACCTTCTACCTGACAACCACGACCATCTAGTTTGATAGTTGCCCCTTCGTCTATCCCTGCTTGAATTAAGCGCTCGACACGGGCTTTGGCTTGCTTAGATATTAGCGGACCTAAGTCTTTATCATCCTTTCCAGCAGACACTACCAGCTGTGCTGATTTTTCTACAATCTCATCGACCCACTGTTTAGACTCTCCAACCAATACCACGACAGACAGTGCCATGCATCGCTGCCCTGCTGCACCAAATGCTGCGCCTGCTAACTGGTTTAAACTCTGCTCTTTATTAGCGTCAGGCATAATAACGGCATGGTTTTTTGCACCCATCATACATTGCACACGTTTGCCAGCCTGACCGGCTCGATCATATACGTGCTTACCCACTGCTGTTGAACCTACAAAAGATATCGCTTTTATATCAGGGTGATCGCACAGCGCATCCACTGTATCTTTACCACCATGAACCACATTTAACACCCCTTTTGGTATACCTGCCTCAAGCGCCAACTCGACCAATCTCATGGTAACGATTGGATTTTGTTCAGATGGCTTTAAGATGAACGTGTTGCCTGTGGCGATGGCCATTGGAAACATCCATAGCGGTATCATGGCAGGAAAGTTAAAGGGAGTAATACCTGCACAGACACCTATTGGCTGCTGAACGGTGTACATATCAACACTACTGGCGACGTTTTCAATGTAGCCACCTTGTTGCAAGTTACCGATACCTGATGCGTGCTCTACGACCTCAAGACCTCTAAATACATCACCTCTAGCATCTGCCAGTGTCTTACCTTGTTCTTCAGTCAGTAGCGCTGCCAACTCATCCATATTTTCACGTATCAGTTGTTGATACTTTAGAAAAACACGGGCCCGTTTGCTGATGGGTGTGACACGCCAACTCTGAAAGGCCTCAGTTGCCGTTTTGATCGCTTGCTCGATTTCCTCAGGTGTTGATTGTGGTACCTTGGCGATCACTTCTTGTGTGGCTGGATTAGTAATATCAATCCACTCTGTGGTATTTGATTCGGTAAATTCGCCATTGATTAATTGCTGTACGCTGCGTGGTTCTGTATTCATGACACGGTTCCTTAAGGTAATATCAAGTAGGGATTTAAATTTATGGACTAAGTTTTAAGAGCGGCTCTGATGTAGCGATTTCTCTCTCAGTGGTCACGCTCATCTCTTTTTGTTTGTTTTTAAAATTGAAAACGAGGTTCATAAGAATGGCTAAAAAAGTAGCAGTACCAATACCGCCTAAATCAAAGCCTGCAATGTTTAGTGAATAGTTGCCAGTACCTAGGATTACTGGAACAGCGGCTACTAACATATTGCCATTCTTACTGAAATCAATTTTTGCATTCATCCAGATACGCGCACCAGCGATCGTGATTAACCCGAAGACAACGATTGAGGCACCGGTCAAAAGAGGTACTGGGATGGTGCTGACCAAGGTGCCAAACTTAGGAGATAAGCCCAATAAGATTGCAAAGACACCTGCTATGACAAAGACGACTGTAGAGTAAATTTTGGTCGCGGCCATCACGCCGATGTTTTCTGCATAGGTCGTCATACCAGTACCGCCTACCGAGGCTGAAAGCGTGGTACAAAGGCCGTCAGCGAAGAATGCTCTACCCATATAAGGTGAGATGCTTTTGCCAGTCATGGCTTCTACTGCTTTAAAATGTCCAAGGTTCTCAGCGATCAAGATGATAAAAACAGGGGCAATGACTAATATGGCACTGGTCTCAAAGACAGGAGAATAAAGGGTTGGAATACCGAACCACGCGGCATTTGCAATTGGGCTAAAATCAATAGGCTTGCCCATGCCTAAGACATTCGTTAATAGGAAATAAATCAAATATGCAGCGACCAGTCCTATTAACAGTAACAAGCGTCTGACCATACCTTTAGTAAATACGGCGACTGAACAAATACATAATACGGTAACTAATGCCATCCACGAGTCAAAGCTATTGCCGATGACGCTTTGTATGGTGACCGGCGCTAAGTTCAACCCGATAATCATCACAATGGATCCAGTAACTACAGGTGGCATCAAATTCTCAATCCACTCTGTCCCTGTTTTCATCACTAGCAGACCCATCAATGCGTATAAAATCCCGCAGACGACGGTACCTCCCAGCGCAATACCAATATTTGGATTGATACCCGTGCCGCTATAGCCTGTTACTGCTGCGACCGCTCCGATAAATGCAAAGCTTGAGCCCAAATAACTGGGTACGTGACCGCCCGTGATAAGAAAGAAAAGTATCGTACCTATACCAGTAATAAGCATCGTTAAGCTAGGATCAAAGCCCATCAGCAAGGGAGCTAAGATTGTCGCACCGAACATGGCGAATGAGTGCTGTGCGCCTAATACCACACTCTTACCCATCGGCAAATACTCATTGATACCTACCGGTGTCGTTTCTAGGTTTCCAGTGTAGGGACGCCATTTAACAAACCATTTATCCATTTTAAATATCCTTAAAAAGTAGAGGGATGATACTTAGTTCGTGCACTTACTCAATTGATGGTAGCCTCGATTGAAATAGATGAGACTTTCACAATCAGGCTTGTGTTTGATATCCAATACCTCACAAATGAGAATATCGTGAGTTCCTACCGAGCTAATAAGCTTAATCTTGCAATCAAAAGAGATACTGGCATCCTCTAATACAGGCGATCCTGTTGACAGCGTAGACCAGCTGCCTTGCTCAAACCTTTCTTCTAATGCCTTTTTGCCGCCGAACACACCGCTTAAATCTTGGTGTTCAAGACCAAGTGTGTTGACGCATAGCACCATATTTTCTTTGAAAAATTTGTATACAGACGCGCTTCGGTTTAAACACACTAATAGGGTTGGCGGTTCGTCAGTGACACTGCACACCGCTGAGGCGGTAAACCCTGCCCGCCCTGCTGGACCTTCAGTGGTAATAATGTTCACGGCAGCAGCTAACTTACTCATCGCATCTCTAAAAGACTGCTGTATGTCGGTCAAGTTTCCTGCCGTAGAAGTGAATGATTCTTTAGACTTATGTTTCATTAATGAGGATTGCGTTGCTTGGCTTTCTTTAATTACTGTATTCATCTGTCATTTCCTTTTAAACAATATTCCGCCACATGTGTAGTCAACTAAAACGCCTTACTACAGTCCAATGCTAGGGGGTTCAATGTCAGGTAACTTTAAATTCACTAACTGCAGTTTTTAAATAGGCTGTCTTATCCAACGTGTGCTATGGACGCGATTTCAACTAAAGCGTCTGGTTTTACCAATCCACATTGGATACAAAATCTTGCTGGTTTTTCATTGGGGAAAAACTCTGCATAGACTTGATTGACCGCGTCATAATCTGCCCAATCTTTGACAAATATTGAATTAAACGTCACATCATCCATATCGCCACCAGCGGTTTGAATAACGTTTTGAATCGTTGTTAATACATGGCGAGTTTGCGCGGCGGCATCACCCACATGTACGACATTGTTGTTTTCATCAAAGGGCAAAGTGCCTGATACATAAACGATGTTATCGGCCTTAGTTGCTGGGACATAGGGTGCCAATGGCTTGCTGGTACCTTCAGGTATAATCACTTGTTTAGACATATCTACATTCCTATTTGATTTAAGTACGAAGCGCTTGGTTTAGGCTCCTAAAAAGCCAGATATCGAAAAGATTAAGTATCTAAAAAACACTGCTGCATGCTGGCAACATCAGACACCCAACCAAAAAAGGTTTTTACGTTATAGAGTGTGGCCTCATGAGCTTCTACTGGTCCTGCTTGATAACACGCGTCATCTAACAAAACTCCAAAATACTCAAGGAAGAACCCATCTCGAAGCGTCGTTTCAACACAGACGTTGGTCGCGATACCAGTGAACAGTAGATTGCGTATGCCTCGTGACCGCAATACGCTATCGAAGTTGGTATTCGCAAAGCCGCTATATCGAGGTTTGTCTATAACGATGTCTTGCGGCGCAGGGGTAAGCTCGTCGACCAACTCATAATCCCAGCCCCCTTTTGCTAATAAAGTTCCCTCAAGTTCAGGGTTTTTACGCATGGTTTTTAGGGCATTTGATTTGTGATAATTAGGCGATCCGCTACCACCAGCCTCTACATATTTGTTGTCCCAGCCATTTCTGAAATAGATGACTTGTATGCCAGATTGATGTGCAATATCTACGGCTTGCTTGATTTTATCAATAACAGGTTTGGTTGACGTCACATCAAACCCAGCCAAATCCAGATAACCACCTTGACTGGCATACGCGTTTTGCATATCCACGACGATCAATGCGGTTTGCGATGGATCTAATTTGATAGGTTCAGGCAACGACTCTAAAACGGGAGAGGATTGTTTGGTAAAGTCTGCACAAATAGTATTAACCGAATTCATATCTGCTCCTTTTATTAGGCTTCGCTCATGGCTTGGCTGGCCACTGGGGTATCAACATTGATACGGCTTTTCATCAAAGGTTGAATTTTGCTGCCAAAATCTTCTACGCCTTGCACGAAATCATCAAAGGTCAATAAGACGCCATCCGTACCTTGTACTTCAGCGATTTCGTCTAACATGCTGGCAACATTTTCAAAGGAACCGACCAGCGTACCCATATTGATATTGACTGGTGAAACGCTTGAGGCCATATGACGAATATTGGTATCTTTGCCTGAGGTTTTGTCCTTACCACCTTGCGACTGCAACCAATCAATGGCTTCAAAGTCCGCACCATCATTGTATGATTGCCATTTTTCCTGCGCTTTTTCA
Source organism: Psychrobacter sp. UBA2514 (assembly GCF_002341255.1). NCBI lineage: Bacteria > Pseudomonadati > Pseudomonadota > Gammaproteobacteria > Moraxellales > Moraxellaceae > Psychrobacter > Psychrobacter sp. UBA2514. The sequence goes on along the minus strand of NZ_DDNS01000045.1, from coordinate 9,645 downwards.
TCAGTCTCATCTGCAATGACCATAAAGAGGACATAAGTGGGAACATTGCGGCCTGTCTGATCTGTATGTACTTTTAAGCGGTCATTAATACCAGCGTAGGCAGTTGGCGTGTTTAGCCCTTTACCAAAGACAAAGTTATAGTCAGCGTATTTTGCAGAGAACGCCAAACCTGTATCTGATTGACCCGCACAAATAATCTTCATATCCGCTTGTGGAATAGGCTTCACCTGACAATCATTCATCTGAAAGAACTCACCCTTCAAATCAGATTGGCCTGTCGCCCAAAGGTCTCTTAGGATTTGGACATATTCAGATAAATACTCATAGCGCTTACCAAAATAATCGTCGCCTGGCCACATGCCCATCTGTCCGTATTCTGCTTCTTGCCAGCCAGTCACGACATTCAATCCAAAGCGTCCGTTCGAGATACTATCAAGCGTCGATGCCATTCTGGCTACGATTGCGGGCGGCATCACTAACGTTGCTGACGTGGCATATATTTTTATTTTGGACGTGACTGCTGCGAGTCCTGCCATTAAAGTAAAGCTCTCAAGGTTATAATCCCAGAACTCAGTCTCACCGCCGAAACCGCGCAGCTTAATCATTGAGAGCGCAAAATCAAAACCGTAATGCTCGGCACGTTGCACAATTTGCTTATTAAGCTCAAATGTTGGCTTGTACTGCGGCGCGTTTTTTGAGATTAACCAGCCATTGTTACCAATCGGACAAAAAATTCCTATTTCCATGAGGTCACCTATAGATTTCGAGAAAAAAGAAGAAAAATATAAAAGAGATGAAAATTCTTTTATGTTTTTATTAAAGCAAAACTCATGCCATGTAATTTTATTTATATTTATCAATAACTTATATTTTTTTTACCCTAAATTTTTTAGACCATATGGTTTAAAAAAATGTATAAAAATAGTGCGGACTGTTATAAAACGGTGCGGTTTGTTATAAAATAGTGCAGAAACACTTGAGTAAGGAATTTTGATGGTAATCTGAACAGAGTGAGTGAAATCAGTGGTAAAAAGGACGCTGGTGAGGATTGTCGCTACGATTAGTAATCCATAGACAATAAGGTGTTGATCGCTGCTGAGCGATCAATATTGGTCAATAAATGGCGCTTGTAATTAATTATCTTGACCATTTTTAAATTGAATCAATGATCATCTAAAATTAGGTTTACACGACTTTATAATGAAGGACATGACAGTGAAAGACAGCGTGCTAAGAGAAGAGGCAGAAACGAGTTCAAAAGTACTAAAGAAAAAAGCACATATCATCAAAGCTGCATTGATCGTCTTTTCACAAGAAGGACTAAATGGGGCACGAATGGAGAGGATTGCGGAAGAGGCTGATATTTCTAAATCAAATATATTTTATTACTTCGACAGTAAAGAGGTTCTGTATATTGCTGCTTTGGAAGCGGTGCTGAGTGAATGGTTGTCCCCTTTGAGCAATATTAACGTCAACCAAGATCCAAGAAATGCGCTCAAAACTTATATCGAAGAAAAATATAAGATTTCAAAGAAATCACCTGCAGCATCGAGACTATATGCATTAGAGATTATGCAAGGAGCGCCTCACTTAATGGGGGTGCTGAAGGGGCCTTTAAGATATTTGGTGCGAGAAAAGGTGGCAGTGATTGACGGGTGGATTGCGGACAATAAGATTAAGTCCGTTTCTGCGATCCATTTAATTTTCCATATTTGGGCAGTCACTCAGCACTACTCTGACTTTTCTACGCAAACTGAAGCTATTTGTAATCATAGTTTAAGAAATAAGAAATTCGCTAATGATGCGTTAAACACTAGCATTCAACTTCTTGTAGATAGTTTGATTATATAATTTGATATTGGTGTCGATATCTTGCATTTCTATACCGCCTTTGCTGACATAGTTATTGAATCCCGTTTGTAACGTATAGTCAATCTTGGTAATTGCTCCGCCTATGAGTGTGGTTTTGCCACCATTGACGGAGAGGCTAGAGCCTGCGTCTTTTAGATCAAGATCAGCATTAAAGCCCAGGATCTTCTGCTTGCTATCGTAGGTAGCGATGTCTTATTTTGAGATACGAAAAAAGCTACGATACATAACGCATCGTAGCTTTTGATTACTATTCAGAACTTTAGATCCTCACTTTAAAAAATTTGGGACTGGTCTATTATGTTGATAAGCGCACTCGATTCAAACATAAAAAACTTGTGTGTTTTTTTACTTTTAGGTGTTTGCATCTTAATGTTGTTAGCGCCATTATTTTCATGGAAATACCAACCTTCTAAGTCACTGACTAAAAGATTATTAATAGCACTCTTTCTTATTCCATTTTTTTTATATTTTTTATTTGATATGTTTCATACAAATGATATTCAAAAAAATAATATTTTGCTCTTAAACTTTGACAAGTCTACGGAGAGTATCTTGCTTAGCGATAGTGACAATACAGAAATATCGAATGAGTATGCATTTGCCTCTGATCTCATTCATGTCGAGAATAATGACAAGGGAAAGACAATAGAAAAGAGAAGCAACAGTAGTACTTATAAGGTGTTACCTGTTATAGAGAGGGTAGATAAACCTAGTGAAACCGAAAGAGATATTTTTTAATTTCAGTTTTTAGTAGCTCTGAATCATAATAGGTTTAATATGACTATGACCAGCTGACTTTTTCAAGGTTTGCTAAAAATGCACCAAAACCCTCTTTTGCTCGAGCTTGCAATCGACTACTGGTCAATACACGGACGCGATTGCTCCAAGTAATCGTATAGCGCCGTGCTCTAAATCTATTGACCAGGTCCACATCTTCATGACAAGTCAAAGGCGCAAAGCCACCAGTGGCTAAATAAGCGTCACTGCTGAAACTCAGATTTGCCCCATGAATATGTCGGTGCCCCATCTTGTCTTGATAATGCGTAATATAAGCTTGTTGTGTTTGTGATGACAAATGCCCCCAGTTATTGATAGACACCACGCCGCAAATCATATCGGCCCTCTGCTGGTCAAGATGTTCCATTTGCTGCACTAACCAATCCATAGGCACTGTTGAGTCAGCATCGGTACAGGCAAGCCATGTTGCCCCATGAGCAATTGCATGACGAATGCCAAGATCTCTCACTTGTCCCACGCACTGATAATAACAGCATAAGTAATCAAACCCTGTCGCTTGGACAATTTTCAATGTGTCATCAGTACAGCTATCTAGTACTACCAGTACAGAAGCAGTGAAAGTTGAAGGTAACTGCTCGATTGCAATCTGTATAGACGCCAGGCACTGGGCGATAGTCTCTGCTTCATCATGAGCAGGAATCACAATACTAATTTTCATAATATCTACCAATCCCGATATAATTTAAGATTATTTTTGGTTTTCTATATTAAGTTTTCTTGCATAGCAACTGACGTGGAAGAACGTTGCCAAATATCTAGTAAAAAATCGCTATCTATCATTTGGCTCTGGTGGTTAAATGAGTGCTGATTTTTGTTGTTGTTAGTAAATACCTGATGTAAACGCTGATGTACGCTTTCACCTGTCATTGCAAAACCATCAATAGCATAGCGCCAGTGGCAGCACAGCAGAGTACCATTTAGGGCAAGATTGTGTAGTGCCCAGTTGATGACCACATCAATATCACTGGATGACAAATAGTATAAAATCTCACTAATAACGATTAAATCAAAGGGTGGTTGATTGATCGAAGTATTTTCTGATAGAGGTTTCCTCTGTTCCAATAACTCTTTTAAAGAAAATAGTTTATCGGGAACAATACCTTGTATGACTCTAGCATGAGGTAGTGCTGCTAAACGCTCTTTAGCAAGTTTCACTGCTTGATGGTTGCCATCGATACTGATTAAATCCTGACAACGATGAGCCAATAACTCACTTAGTACGCCATTACCGCAGCCCAATTCAATCGCACGTTCATAGTGTGGTTGGGGTAGTAGCGCCAAGCAAGTATTACGTTTTCGCTCTTCATACCAACGAGTTTGATATTGCCATGGGTCGGTATTGTCATTATATAATTCGTCAAAATATGAATCCGAATAGGCGCTGTACTGACTAGAATTAGCCAAGCTTTCTTTAGAGGTATGGTTCATATATATAAACTTCCCAAGGTTGGCTGATTCGAGTAATCGTTTGCTTAGTTAGAATGGGCGAGTTGCCTGTACTTACATCTTCAGTAGTTTGGCTTTTGAAGCAATGGATAGCATCGATTTTTTTCTGTAAATGTTCAGGCGTTAAATCCATTCTCACGGCATATTGCCAAGGGATACGACTGTCATCAGGCGTTGCCCAATGCCATGCCCATATCAGTACTTGATAGCAGGGCAGGCGATTTTGTTTGGCAAATGAGGTGACCACGCGCCCTGTGGCTTCGTGGTCAGGATGCCCGTCTCGTGCGAAGGTGGTGACTAAAATATCGTTAGGCTGGAGGATAGTCACTAATTTCTGACGAAAGAGAGCTTGTTGCGCGAATACATCCCCATCTGTTAAATCTAAAGCAAGTGTCGTAACCTGATGGCTCACATCCAACGTTTTTAGAGCTTCAACACTTTCTTTTGGACGGAGGGTGTTAAGCTGTTCTGGAGAATAAATCTTCGAGTCGGGATGACTTTGGGTACCATTAGTTACGTGGATGAGAACTATGGGATTGCCGTTATCTGCTAGTTGCTGCAATAATCCACCACAGCCTAATATCTCATCATCAGGATGCGGTGCAAAGATACAGACGCGTTGATGGGAGTTAAAGCTTGTCTGAATATTTAATTGAGGCAGTTTTCGTAATCCCATCCAGTTTTGCCATGTGTCTGGACTAGTACCAGATCCTTCAATAATACGGTCTCCTACGATTGGATGAGGATATCGAAGCAGGGTAGTAGACTTAACGTTATTATCTTTAAAGATAAGCTGTATGTTCTTATCTAATTCTATAGCTGCCATACGTTTGCCTGTCCATGAGTTGAATTGCTGTGTAAAAGGTTGGTCAACTCACCAATTTTTTGTAAGTCGAAAGCACCATGACTTTGTCGAATAAACACGGGAAGATCTGCTGATAGTCTTGCAAAATGAGCATTACGGCAAAATGGTGCGGCTCCCAATGCTTGACCCACTATCTCTACTGTATGGCGAGCGACTTTTTCAATTTGGGCTCTCAATTGACGTATAGCAAGCTCATGGCAAAGTGACGGCTCTGTGTCTATCAGATCGGCGGCGTAATAGAGATATTGTTGAGTAATTGCCAATGCAGTACCAATTTCACCTAAATACATGGCCTTGTAGTCATTCGGTTTTTGCTGATAAGCAGTGGTCAAATAGCTTGCTAGGCAAGCTGATGCGCCATACCAACACGCAGCAACCCCTGCAGCCCCGTGCCAAAACCCCGCACGATCTAGATAGGCATTCTCTTTTCCAACCAAACTCGCTGATACGCCACAAAACTTCACAGTAGCTGTATCTGTGGCTTGCATTCCTACTGCCTGCCATTCACTATTGTTAATTTCAATACCTGCCTGATGCATGTCTATAATCATTAGTTGTGATTGATTATTGCTATTGCGATAAGTAACAAGGGCGTAATCTACCATGCCAGCTCCTGAACACCATGCTTTGTGACCAATGGCCTTTCCTTGCTCATAACGTAGAGGGTCGGGATGGCCTTCTGCTGCCCAAACGGCCCATAAACCTTTGGCTACCTTGCCATACCCAATTTCATTCAAAATACTTAAAGCGTCTAAATGCGATTCAAACCATTTGACAATCGTTAGATCAATACTTGCAACATACGCCAAAACTTGCCAGCGTATTAAAGTATTTGAAAGCCCGCTATGCTCAGCCATACCGCTTGCGGGATGAGGGATATCTTTGCTATAAGACACTAATATATCTAAAATTTTATGGCGTAATGCAGCGGTAAGATTAAGCGTACTCATTGCTTGGGTGTCAGTAGCTATTATTTTATCGACAGCGACTTTAATATCTTTTAATAAATCGTTTTTTATATTTGTCGATCGCATCAGAGTCTCCTAGTTATACTTATGAGTCAGACATTTGAACATTGGCGGGCTCCATGCTACTTATTTGACTGCTGCTTTCATTGTATAAATCATCCAAAAAACTCTGCTGCCAAATCTGCAAATTGTCTTTCTGTAGTCCTTGCAATAATGACCGATAACGAGACTGACGCTCTTCCAACGGCATCTTGAGGGCCGTTTTTAAGCCCTCTATCATGCTTTGCGGCTGATGGGGATCTATGATGACGGCAGCCTGCATTTGTTCAGCGGCTCCAGCATAACGGGAGAGCAATAACACACCAGGGTTATCAGGGTTTTGGGCAGCAATATACTCTTTGGCTACTAGATTCATACCGTCTTTGAGCGAGTTCACCCAACCGACGTCACTTTGCCAAAACATCGTCATCAATTTCTCATGGCTCAATGCGGTTTCGCTATAGTTAATGGCTTGCCAATTGCTATTCTCAGACAGATATTGCTGATTGATGTCATAGACCTCTTTTTTGACATCATCGTAAAGACTTTGATACGTCGGCAAATCTAAACGACTAGGGCAGGCGACTTGTAATAACTGCAGGTGATTTTGATACGATGGATTTTGCGCTAAAAAATCACGATATGCTGCAAAGCGTTTTAACAGCCCTTTTGAATAATCAATCCTATCAACTGCAATAATCTGTTGAAAAGTAAGGTTTTTACTTTTATAAAGTAGGGTGGAGTGCAAGGGGATAGCGGAAGATAAGTGTTTAACCTGCTGCTGAATTTGTGTCACATTGACGCCTATTGGATAAGCATCAACCATTAAAGCGTGCTGAGGTTTTAGCGCTAAATCGAGCGTCATTTTTGCTCTAGTATAGGTATAGGGCTGAGCAAAATTTCGCTTCATGTCTAACACATTTATCGGTGCGCTTGCTACAAGCTGGTCCTGTATAAAATGGTCTTTTAAGTAATACTGCAAGACATTCAAGCAATGAGTCCTGTCTTGCTGAGTCTGCGTACCCAACAAATCATAATGGGCCAAGTGATTAATGACCTCAGAACTTTGTTCAAGCGATTGCCAAAAACGTAATGAGGCAAATGGAATATGTAAGAAAAATCCGATACGATTGGTGATACCTAGCTGTCTACAATGATATGCCACGCTTAAAAAGTGATAATCATGAACCCAAATCACATCGTCAGGCTTAAGGATTTTCTTTAATTGTTTGGCAAAAAGCCGATTTACGTCTTGATAGCCTGCGTAATCTTGGGATTTTTGACTGATTAAGTCGATTCGTTCGTGCAATAGTGGCCATAAGACATTGTTAGCGAAACCACAGTAAAATTGATTATATTGCTCAGTGGTAAGAGCTGTGGTCATATAAGTAATACAAGTGCCTTCACTCGTCAAACTGGCTTGCTTGCTAGTAAATAAGTCAGTAGAACCACTAGCATTATTACGGCTCTCTACGACTTTACCGTTCCAACCCATCCAAACTACTGAGTTCCCTATCAATACGTTTTGTAGAGCTACTGCCAGTCCGCCAGCCATCGGTTTGTTGTCGGGCACCTTAACCCGATTTGATAAGGCAATTAAACGGCTCATAAAATGGACCTCAACTTTTCCTTAATAGTGAGAATTGACTTTCATTACTCCAGATGGTGTCCTATCACGTGTTTGGCAAAAACTTAGAAGGTTACGGAGTAAATCTGTTACTTCCTTAATATCGTTGACATAATAATGAGCACAGGTCGACTCCCTTCCTACTTTAATGCCTAGCCCTTTTGGTGGTTGTTCTAAGCCTTCTACTATCTTTTTTGAATCTTGTATGGCTCTGAAACCGGCTTCATCAGTAATATCATCACCAATAAAAATTGCACAAGTATCATTGCTAGCTTTGTTCATTATTTTGCCTAGTAGGTATAGAATGGCAGTCCCTTTATTTACACCTTTTGGTACCGCTTCCCAAACATATTTTCCAGGTTTTAACACCCAATCAGGATAGGTCTTTAATACTTCCTTCATCAGGCGATAAGCCTCATCAGCCAAAACGGGATTCTTTCTGAAGTGTAAAGCGACGGAATAAGGTTTACTTTCTACGAAGAAGTCGTCATAGAGGGCACAAGAGCGGAGGATATCTTGCTTTATTTTATCTAGTTCTAAGGTATCAATAAAAAGCGTATTTACCTCATTCAGATCTTCGTCTTCGAATTTACTAAAACTACTATTTAATGCTATTTCTAGACCGTGAGTTGCTGCAATCGGTAACTCTATAGGTGCCAGTAAACTTCTAGCTTCAACAAGACTGCGACCCGTTACAATAGCGACTACAATGCCATGTTTTTGTAGTTCCCGTAATATACTTAAAGTTGAATATGGTACGATGCTATCTTTAGGGTTTAGTGTAAAATCTGAAAGCGTACCGTCTATATCTAAAAATAAATAGCAATTTTTCTGATGTTTTAGATAATCTACTAGTAAATTCGGTTGCATATATATAGGGTGACTTTCCATACTAAAAATAGTTCCTGAAGTAATACTTCCTTATATGTTTTTTAGCTTATAGATTCCAAACGCTTATAGATAAAAATTGATAATCAGTAAGTTTTTTAATAATATAGTCATAAAAAAAGCCAAACATTGTCAGCTTTTATAGTAAAATTACTAGACTTTTGTAATTGATTAAATTTATTACACAGTTTTATTTTTAAGTTAAGGCTTATTTAAAATACTGTAATAAATTTTATTTTAATAGCCTGATATAACTATATTACTTAAAAAAGCTATTAAAATTTAACAAAAACATCTTAGTCGGTATATGTATTAATATTGGAATTCATTTAAAGTAATAGTTAAGTAGAAATATTCAATACCATAATTAATGGTTTATCTTAACTTTATTAAGGATATTAAAATGAAGACAACAATCTCTAGCCATTCACTTCAAAGTAAACTATGGATGGCATTACTGGTCAGCGTTGTAGGACTTAGTGCTTGTAGTAATGAAGTGGAAGAGACGCCAGATAGTACGATGGACACGACTGAAGCTACTGCTGCTGAAGTAGGGACGGACTCTACTATGGGTGAAACAACCACGGATATGGACATGGCCGATACAAACAGTCCTATGGATCCAGCTGGTACAGCCACTACCGACACAATGATGGATAGTACCACTACCGATGAAATGATGGATGGCTCAGTCACTAGTGATACAACAATGGTAGACGAAGACAATACGAGTTTCAATCAAGACCCAGTAGAAAGTGCTCAATAAATCGTAGATATCAGGGTAGAATCTACCTATATTTGGATTAAACTTAAAGTAGGGATAACAACTTATCTTAAGATCATAAAAATTAATAAGTTGTGTGCTGAATACTTAGCAATACCGACGGCTTTACTATAATAAGAAAAGTAATTTTCTTATTATAGTAAAGCTGTCTTTTTATTGAGAGTTAGGTTCAAATAGCTTTGATAATTGAAGAGCATGACTTACTCATTAACTTTTTATAGAGATATCAAAAAATTCTGATGAGTATTAAAAAGTCTATCCGATAAAAAGCGTAATATATCAGGGTAAGCTCAATCTTTTACAATGTGCTAAAAGAAACTATCAAACTCAACTATTGATCCCTGCTGTCAATTCCGTA
>NZ_DDNS01000050.1:0-46853 GCF_002341255.1 Psychrobacter sp. UBA2514 | reverse complement strand
TCGCTTTGTGCCTTGTCTGGAACAATTTTAGCGATCAGCAGTGCCTATTTGCGAATGTTCAACACGCCCTATTCATTATCAAAAAAGCTCGCTAACCATGATTAGCGAGCTTTTTTTGTGACTTTACGCTGGTACTGCTCCTTGTACCGCTAGCCATTGTTGAATTTCTTGCGTTTTACTAGCCAATAACGAGTGATCGCCGCGACTTTCGATATTCAATCTAATCAGTGGTTCAGTATTTGAAGCACGCAAATTGAAGCGCCATTCGCCAAAATTTAGGCTTAAGCCATCAAGCAGAGATTTAGTTGGATTGTCGATACTAAATTTTTCTTCAATGGCACTGATGATGGTTGGGGCATCATGAGTCGTGAGGCGGAAGTTTAGTTCGCCTGAGCTGGGATAAGATTGAATATAACCTGTGACCAATTCTGATAAGGTCTTACCTGTGATAGACAGCAGCTCAATGGTGAGTAACCAAGGAATCATACCGCTGTCGCAATAGAAAAAATCACGGAAGTAATGATGGGCCGACATCTCGCCACCATAGACCGCACCTGACTCGCGCATGATTTGCTTGATAAAAGAATGTCCAGATTTACTGATGACGGCATTGCCATTATGCGCTTCGATAACCGCTTCAGTATTATATATCACTCGTGGATCATAGACGATTGACTCACTCGGGTATTTGTTCAAAAATGCTTGAGCGAGCATACCGACGATGTAGCTACCATCAATAAATACACCGTTTTCATCAAATAAGAAACAGCGATCAAAGTCACCATCGAAGGCAATACCAAGATCCGCTTTGTTTTCCAAAACGGCCTGCTGGGTGGCCGTTCTATTGGTTTCAATCATTGGATTGGGGATGCCGTTAGGGAAGCTGCCATCTGGTGTATGATGCAATTTAACCACTTCAATCGGTGCATCTGCTTGTGATAGCTTATCAATTAACAAGTCCACGACTGGACCTGCGCTGCCATTGCCAGAGTTGATGACCAGTTTAAGCGGCTTTAATTTATCAACATCGATAAAAGTCATGACATGATCGATATAAGCACTTTTATCAGTCAATAATTGCAACTTTCCTGATTGATTGTCAGTGGTAAATTGTCCTGATTCTGCCAATGCCTGAATCTCTGCCAAACCGTCATCAGCACTGATAGGTTTTGAATGTTCTTTGACCAGTTTTAAACCATTATAGTTGATAGGGTTGTGACTGGCAGTCACCTCAATACCGCCCAGCGCCTGATAATAACTGGTGGCAAAATACACCTCTTCCGTACCACTCATGCCCAAATCGATTACATCGACGCCTGCATCAACGATGCCTGTGATAGCGGCTTGTTTTAATTGCTCACTAGAGTGGCGAATATCACTACCAATAACGATAGCTGGTTTTAGATCTGCCATATCATTGGTTTTATTTTCAATGGCTGCCTGATAGCGCTGATATAAAATCTGAGCAAAAGCCCGACCAATACGGTAGGCGATGTCTTCATCGAGATTGACGCCAAGCTCACCGCGTATATCATAGGCTTTAAACGAGTTGATGGTGATAGCATTGAATTCCGTGGCTGGCTGATAGCTGGTGGTCGCAGAAGTCGACATAATGATAAAATTCCTTGCGCATGAGCAATGATAAAATAAGAAAGTAGATAGCATAATTATAAGCCAATCAGGGTTCAATGATACATTAACTACTCAATGAGTTAGATACATGTCGATATGTATGACGCAGATTTATGCTGATCGATCAATAAGCCTCGTACTACACTGACATACGAGAATGATAAACTATACGCTATACCAAGCCAAAAAATGGCATGATAAATAAGATATAAGAGTATTTCCTATGAGTATTTTAGACAACAAAGTAACAGTGCCTAAGCCCGTGCAAGGCACACCAGAAGCGAGCGGTGAGTTTGATGATCTGCTGGCTTTGATGGCTCGTCTACGAGCAGATTGTCCATGGGATAGGAAACAGACCAACCATAGCCTTATTCCGTATGCCATTGAAGAAGCCTATGAGCTGGGCGAAGCAGTGCAAAGCGATGATGATGAAGATATAAAGGGTGAGCTGGGAGATGTCCTATTACAAGTCATCTTTCATTGTCAGATGTACGCTGAACAAGGGCGTTTTGATATGAGTGATGTCATTACGACTTTACAAGAGAAGTTGGTTCGCCGTCACCCTCATGTATTTGAAGCCGAAACGCTCAAAGATGATGCCGCAGTAAAAATACGCTGGGATGAAATTAAATTGGAAGAGCAGCAAACCCGCGAGGCGCGCGGCAAACCCAAGCGCCGACTGGATAATGCCAAAGCGGGTAGTGCCTTAATGCAGGCACAAGATGTGCAAAACCAAGCGTCAACGCTGGGTTTTGATTGGGACGGTGTCGCTGGTGCCGTCGAAAAACTAGACGAAGAGATTGCCGAGCTAAAGCATGAGCTAACAGATAAATCTATAGTCGAGATCAAAGCCAATATCAGAGAGGTAGAAAAGGAATTAGGCGATTGCATGTTTGCGCTCGTCAATGTCGCACGTAAACTAAACCTTGATGCAGAAGTGGCTACCTTAACCTGCGTACATAAATTTAAATCACGTTTTGGTTATATCGAGGAGCAATTAGCATTAAGTGGTAAGCGTTTGGAGGACAGCGATATAACCGAAATGGATGCATTGTGGGAAGCGGCGAAACAACATGAACGCTCATCATAAAATTCTACCTAGTAGCTATATTTCGCCTAGCAGCTACATAGTAATGTCTATTGTTAGTCTTTTATGCGCTCTGCTGATGCTTAATAATGCCCACGCTGCTCCCTGTTTTGACAACCCTCAGCGCGCTTACGCTTATCTGTTGGCACAAGAAAATGCCAAAATACAGGCACGAGATGAAGCCACCGTAAATATCAATCTTGCCAGTGAAGGCGAGCTGGTATCGCTAAATGGTATTGGCAGCAGTAAAGCCCAGGCGATTATTTTATATCGTGAAATGTTTGGTGAATTCAAAACAGTAGATGAGTTGGCAAAGGTGAAAGGTATTGGTGCAAAAACGCTTGAGAAAAATCGAAGACGCTTAAGTGTGCAAGATTAATAGCGGTATTTTGCATTAATCAATCCCAATATTGACAAAATAGCATGTAAGTAAATGTCATAACACACCCAGCACGTGCAAAATTTGTTAAACTAGCGGGTACATCCGCCTGATAAACGCTGTGTTATTCAGGGGTGGTTAAAGAATACCGGCGAGGAGTAGATGCATGGCCGAGCGTGCCGCCAAGCAGTTAGAACTGAACAAATCTGAATTACCCAATTCCATTACTGAAGTGATTGCCACATTGACCCGAGCTGGGTTTGATGCGTATATCGTTGGTGGTGGTGTGCGCGACACCTTATTGGGTCTGCGCCCAAAAGACTTTGACGCCGTGACTGATGCCAAGCCGCACGAGATTAAAGACGTCTTTGGCAAGCGTTGCCGTATCATCGGTCGTCGCTTCCAATTGGCGCATGTATATTCAGGTCGCGAGTTAATCGAAGTGGCTACCTTTCGCGGACCACCGACCAACAACGCCAATACCAATCAGGACGGTATGATCCTGCGCGACAATGTGTGGGGCGATATCAAGCAAGACTTTGCCCGTCGTGACTTTTCTATCAACGCGCTTTATTATCAGCCGCTCAAAGGCGTGGTTCATGATTTCTGCGGTGCGCTTGATGATATTGATAATAGAATCATTCGTCTATTAGGTCATGCGCCAGTGCGTATCGAAGAAGATCCAGTAAGACTATTACGTGCGCTGCGATTTAAAGCCAAATTGGGCTTTGAGTTTGACGATGCGTTATCCGATCAGTTTCATGATGGTAATTGGGCGCTGCTTGAGCAGATATCGCCACATCGTCTCTACGATGAAACACAGAAGATGTTTACCGGTGGCTATCTAGTGCCACTGTTGCCACTATTGTTTGAGTCGGGTGCGATGGACAGCCTCATCATTTACCCACCAGCCGAGCCAAGCGCCTTAGTCAATCAAGTGGCCATCAATACCGACAAGCGTATTGCGGCAGGCAAAAGCATCAATCCAGCGTTCTTTTATGCGGCGCTATTGTGGGAAAACTATTTGCATCAATTGGCAAAAGCTAAAAAGCGCAATATGCCGTTTGCTGAAGCACAAATGCATGCCGCCGGTAAAGTCATTGACCGTCAACGCATCAAAACCGCTATTCCAAAATTTGCTGAGCAGTTTATCCGTGATATCTGGATATTGCAGCCAAAACTTGCGGCTCCGCGTAGCAAGCAAATCGTTCAGCTCTCTGAGCATCCGCGCTTTCGTGCAGGTTTTGACTTTTTATTATTGCGTGAGCAATGCGGTGATGCTGAGCACCCATTGTCAGAGTCGACGAATGGCATGGGCGAGTGGTGGCAGACGTATCAGACATTGTCTGAACGAGAGCAGCAGCAAGCGATTGAAGCGTTCGACGAAAATATTCGCCGCGGTGCCTATAAAAAAGGGCAACGTAGTCGCGGGCGCAATCGTCAAAAACCAGAAGCAAATATCACTGATCACTCACCATCTAATCAGAACAGTGCAAAACAAAGTAAAGCCAATACTAGTACTGATAAAGGTAGGAATGATCAGACAATGGTAAATGACCCATCAAATATCCCAGCACGCCGTCGTCGCGCTGTCAGTCAGTCTAAAAATGACAGCAGTAACAACACAGCATACAACACGCAGCAGGTAAAGCAAGACAGTAATGAGCTTGCGCAGCTACAGCAGCTATCGCTTGCCAGTAATAACCAGGCGACAAACAAACGCCATCACTCTAAACCTGCCCCACTGTTTGTGATAGAACACGAAAAAGTTGTGCCACCGCTACAAAAGCAGCTGCCAGCAGAGAGTGCATCGCAGCCGAAGCGCAAGAATACACCTGTGCAAACGGATAAAGCTGATCGTTCAGATAGTACTCAGTTGTCTAAAGCTAATTCGTCAGAGGTTAAGGCATCATCTGATCAGGTAAAACCAACTCGCACAATCGCCAGATCGCCTGCGCTTGTCAGTATGAATAACGAGCCGATTCCGCACAAGCGTCGCCGTCGTCAGCCTACTGTTGATAGTACAAATAGTGTCGAGTTGCAAAGTAAGAATGATAAAGAACAATCAACAGCGAAGTATGCGAGAAAAGCACCTAAGTCAGTAGCGACATCAGCTAGTCCAGCTGATACTACAGAAGCAAAAACTGTAGCGCGTGAAGGGACAAAGAAAGCGGCTACACCAACAAAGGCCAAGAAACCAGTCAAAGCAAAGACTGAGCAAGTTGATAGTAATCAAGCGCCTGCTGTTAAAGTGACCGACGATAAAGGCCCTGTGCCATCAAAACGCCGTCGCCGTCAGCCTAGTACTGAAAGTGCCTGATATGAATAACAGTATGAATGATAGTCACTGGGTTACCTGTTATGTGGGCCTAGGTAGCAATCTATCTAATGAGTTGGGCTCGCCTATAGACCATTTGCAGCAAGCGCTTGAAAGCATGAAAAAGAGTGAGAAAATACGCGAAATTAGCGTGTCTTCTTTTTATGCGTCAGCGCCAATGGGTCCACAAGACCAGCCAGACTTTATCAATGCGGTTGCTGGGTTTGAAACGGTAATGACGCCTTTTGAGCTGCTTAGTTTTTGTCAGCAGTTAGAGAGCATGGCCAAGCGGGCACGTTTGCGCCGCTGGGGTGAGCGTAGTCTAGATGTCGATATTTTACTATATGGTGATATGCAGATTGCCGAACCACAGCTAACGGTTCCGCACGTTGGACTATGCGAGCGTAATTTTGTATTAATACCACTGCGAGAGTTAGCGCCACATTTGACTATCGTAGAAACACCAATAGCTGATTACCCACAAAGTCATGATTGGACAGGCTTAAAATTATTATCAAACGACTGATCTGCAGTAGCTTATCATAACTGATTAAGTATTAGATACTTTTTATGATAGCTCACTAACGCTAGCTAAAATGATAGACATTGATAATTAAAGGCATTGCAAGTTAATTGAGGGTCATATGACAACATTATCTACGTTGAATAAATTTAAAAAAGAGGGTACTAAGTTTACTTGCTTGACGTGCTATGACTCAATGTTTGCACGGATGATGGATAAGGCACAGATCGATACGATTTTGATTGGTGATAGTCTAGGTATGGTCGTGCAAGGTCATGACTCAACACTACCTGTAACCGTCAATGATATGGCATATCACACAGCCAATATCGCCCGTAGTAATCAGCATGCGTTGATCTTAGCGGACTTGCCGTTCATGAGTTATGTGACGTTGCCAGAAGCCATTGCCAATAGCCGCCAATTGATGCAAGCAGGGGCGCATGTGATTAAGGTCGAAGGCGGTAGTGAGCTCTGTGAATTGGTGACGACTTTAGCGCAAGCAGGAACGCCTACTTGTGTACATCTTGGTTTGACTCCGCAATCGGTCAATGTCTTTGGCGGCTATAAGATTCAAGGCCGCGGTGACGAAGCGGCTGACAAATTGCTCGCTGATGCTAAGGCAGTGGTTGATGCTGGTGCAGCGCTGTTGGTGCTAGAGTGTGTGCCGGCAGCACTTGCCAAAACAGTGACAGATGCTGTTGCTGTACCAGTCATTGGCATCGGTGCAGGCGCAGATACTGATGGTCAGGTACTGGTGATGCATGACATGTTGGGCATGGTACACGGTCGTGTGCCACGTTTTGTACATGACTTTTTGACCGATGAGCGCAATCATGCACGCAGTATTGAAGGGGCTTTTGCGTTATATCAGCAATCAGTACGTGACCGCAGTTTTCCAACTGAACAGCATCAATTTAGCTAATCTATTTGAGCTTTCAAATATCAGAATGTTGAAATATAAGAAAAACTACCATGTCTCCAATTATTTATCATGATATCCCATCACTACGTGCAGCGCTTCAGCCTTATCGTGGTCACGAAATTGACAAACAAGACCGTCAGCAGCGTATTGCGTTAGTACCAACAATGGGTAATCTGCATCAGGGTCATCTAGAGCTGGTAAAAATTGCTAAACAGCATGCGGATATCGTCGTCGTTAGTATTTTTGTCAATCCTACTCAGTTCGGTGTGGGCGAGGATTTTGATAGTTATCCACGTACACTAGACGACGATGTGGCTAAGCTTGCCACTGTTGGTGCAGATTATGTGTTTGCGCCAAGCGTTGATGCGATGTACCCAGTATTACCACCACCGACTACTGTATTAGCTGGCGCTATTAGTAGCCAACTATGTGGTCAGTCACGTCCTGGTCATTTTGATGGCGTTGGTATCGTTGTCTCTAAGCTTTTCAACATTGTGCAACCAGATGTGGCGATATTTGGCCAAAAAGACTATCAGCAGCTGGCTATTATTAAGCAGTTGGTGCGTGATTTGAGCTACCCAATTGAGATTGTTGGTGCACCTATTATTCGTGCTGATGATGGGCTAGCACTCTCCTCACGTAATCAATACTTAACCGAATCTGAGCGACAAGTTGCGCCTATACTGCATCGAGAGCTACAAGATTTGGCAGAGCAGTTGAAAGGTGGTGGTATTAGTCAGCAAGCGTTTGAATCATTACTAAAAGACAAGCGTACACGCATTAGTGATGCAGGTTTCACGATCGATTATCTAGAAGTAAAAACTGAAGCGCTGGGTTCTGTCGTAAGTGACTCTACAACTTTCAATATAGAAAATAAAAACATTGTTATTTTGGTTGCAGCATGGCTGGGACGCGCACGTTTATTGGATAATCAGTTAGTAGTGGTGGGGTAAACCCTTCGGTACATATTGTATCGGATGCAATGAACTAGAATGGGTAGATCATGGATATAAATCAGGATCAAAGCGAGAATCAAGCCGCATCGACAACGCCAAAAATATCAGCGCCAAAAATATCAACGGATAAACTCAGCATTCTAGTGGTATCAGGCCGTTCAGGCTCAGGAAAAACCTCAGTACTGAATATCTTAGAGGATTTAGGTTACTACTCTATTGATAATCTACCGTTGTCTTTATTGCCGAGCGCCGCGCACAAACTGGTAAAAGAGAGCGGTATCAATCGCATTGCCCTTGGCGTTGATATTCGAACGCCGCGCGCGGATCTGTCCAATTTTGCAGCAACCTATGCAGCATTAAAAGACACTTACGGCAGTCAAGCTGTTCAAGTGTTGTATGTGACCGCGCAGGAGAGTACCCTGATAGCGCGTTTCAATGCGACGCGCCGTGTACATCCACTCATGTCTCAGGATGTCGATAGTGACAATGCAAACCATGTCGTATTCAATCTACCTGCCGCGATCAAAAAAGAAGTTGAGCTGTTAAAGCCCATCTCCAGTCAAGCAGATATCAAGATCGATACAACGACTTTAAATATTCATCAGTTAAAAGACAGGTTACGCGAACATATTGGCATGGACAATCAAATTGTCATTAACCTGCTGTCATTTGGTTTTAAGCACGGTAGTCCTATTGATGCTGATTTTGTGTTCGATGTCAGGATTTTGCCTAATCCACATTGGAATCCTGAGCTGCGTGCCTCGACAGGGCTCGATGCTGAAGTCAGCACGTTTTTTGCAGAGTATCCTGAAGTGGCTGAAATGCTAGATGATATCGATAAGTTTTTGACACGTTGGCTACCAGAGTTTTTGCACAATAATCGTCATACAGTGACGGTTGCGATCGGTTGTACCGGCGGTAAGCACCGTTCAGTATTTATCACCGATCATCTACAGCGTCGCCTCGCTAAGGCAATGCCATCAGGCGTCAAAGTATTGGCAAAGCACCGTGAAAAAAGTCGTTGGTAGTTATATTCAGCACTATTAATTTATTACTTATTATTTTGGAAAGCTTTTATGATTGACTGGTCAGAACAAGATATGCGCGTCTCGCGCACAGAGCTCAAAAAAGCCCACGAGCGCTTACAGCAGTTATCCATACCACTCGCTAGCCTCTCAAAAAAGCAGTTAAAAACGTTGCCAGCCAGTGATTATTTTATGGCGGAGCTCATGGCATTGGCCGATATTACCAGCGCCAATGCTCGTAACCGTCAGACCAAACGCGTCGGTAAGCTCATCAGCGAAGAAAATCGCCATGAGCTGGTCAAGGCATTGTTTGATGCATTTTTCCCTAAAGAGCAGGTGTCTAAAATCGAAAGTTGGTACGATCGCCTAAATATCAATGATGAGGGCACGCTCAAGCAGTTTGTCAAACAATACAAAGCTTCTGAGCACAACAGTATGTATCAATTACTACTATGGATTGAGTACGCCAAACATATGCAAGACGATGAGCTAATGGCAGAATCCAAAGCAGACTTGGCAAGCTATATTCGCGAAGTGGCGATCTTGTCGCAATTGAAAAAATAGATATACGATAGTAATATCGACTAGATTTTAGAACGCAAGAAAGCCAATCAATGACTGATTGGCTTTCTTGTATGCGCTGTATAAGCTTGTATATAGAGGCTATTTTTTCTCAGCGCGAGCTTTATCGACTAGATATTCAACCACTTTAGGCACCTTAGCATCTTCACCTGTGACCACATA
This sequence comes from Psychrobacter sp. UBA2514, assembly GCF_002341255.1. Classification (NCBI taxonomy): domain Bacteria; kingdom Pseudomonadati; phylum Pseudomonadota; class Gammaproteobacteria; order Moraxellales; family Moraxellaceae; genus Psychrobacter; species Psychrobacter sp. UBA2514. The sequence goes on along the minus strand of NZ_DDNS01000050.1, from coordinate 37,268 downwards.
TTTGCCTTGTACGACTACAGCAGGTACGCCAGTAAGCTGATAGCGCTTAGCGCCTTCTTGTGAGCGCCCAATTTTGGTACCGACAGCAAATGAGTTGTAAAGACTGTTGAATTTCTTCTCATTCACGCCTTTTGATGCATACCATTTGCTCAATGATGATTGATCAAACAGTTTTTTGCCATCTTTGTGGATCGCGTCAAATAGTGCAGAATGGGTTTTGTCTTCAAACCCTAAAAGCTGAGCCGCATAAAAACCACGAGCGTTGGCTTCCCAAACAGGGTTAAGTGCTGCTGGTGTTTTAAAGAATACGACATCTTTGTCTTTAGTCTTTGCCCATTTTTCCATATGTGGATCAAGCACATTACAGTGCGGGCAGCCATACCAGAAAAACTCACGAACAATAATAGCATCACCGCTGATGGTCTCTGGATTGTCTAGCACACGATAATCTTTTCCAGCGACATAGTCTGCAGCTTGTGCGCCCATAGAAGCAAGTCCAATGGCCATTGCCAGACCAGTCAATGTAATGACACGTTTCATACTTTATCCTTAAGATGTAGGGATTTAGAGTTTGTTAAAGGGTTTGTGTATCTATGGCGCTTATAATACATGATATCTGAGCGAGAAGAATTTCAATATACTTAAGTGACATAATATTGAGGTATCGACTATGATAACGTAAAACGTGGGCGCTTGTGAATCGGATTCTTAACCGACAGTTGTAAAGCTGTTAGCTATTATTTAAGGTATCTTACTTACGCTGCTTTGTATTTTTATCAATATTATCCGCTCATTTATATTTTTAGATCAGATCTCTCTATACTAGGAGTAATTGTCGATAATATGAATGAGTATTTTTATAATAGGCCGTATAACGGCGCTATTACAAAGCAGCTAGCACACAAACTTAGGTGTTTGCCCAGTCTATTCACAATCAGTGACGATGTACTTACGACAAAGAAGCTGCGCTCATGATAATATTGAACACATAATCGTGCACCTTCTACGATAATAATGATAACGACAACAAAGGAAATACTATGAGCTCAGCCTTATCTTCTTCGCCAACATCGAGCGATACAACCAAAAACCGCTTCGATGATACAGTAACGAATACGATAAACGTCGATCCCAGCGAAGTCGAAAAATTTAACAACTTGGCGAGTGAATGGTGGAGCAATACAGGTGCATTTGCAACCTTACATGAAATCAATCCATTACGCTTAAATTGGATAGAAGAAAACGTCAAACGGGGTTATCAAAACGACGCTAACAATGGCAACAACACTGGCGCGATCAAAACAGCAGAGCAAGGGCTCTCTGGTAAAAAGGTACTGGATGTCGGCTGCGGCGGTGGCATATTATCGGAATCTATGGCGCGCCGCGGTGCGGATGTGACAGGGATTGATTTGGGCGCTGAAAACCTCAAGGCCGCAACCGTACATGCCTCACAGAGCGGGTTAGAGAACACATTGCGCTATCAGCATATTCCAGTTGAAGAGCTAGCAAAAACGCATGCAGGTCAGTTCGATGTGGTGACCTGTATGGAGATGCTGGAGCATGTGCCTGATCCTAGCTCAATTGTACAAGCGTGTTATGAGCTACTAGCGCCTGGCGGCGTCTGCGTGCTCTCAACCATCAATCGCAACCCAAAATCGTATTTGTTTGCCATCGTTGGGGCAGAGTATGTATTGCGATTGCTCGACCGCGGCACGCATGATTATGCCAAATTTATCACGCCAGCTGAGCTAGACAAAATGGCCATCAATACAGGATTTGCACGCCAAGATATCATCGGTTTGCATTACAATCCCTTGACCAAGCGTTATTGGCTTGCTCAAAATGTCGATGTCAATTATATGATCGCCGTTCAAAAGCCATTGGTTTAACGCGGTAGATTTGACACTGTAGACGGCTTTCTTTATCCATTGTAATTTTACTAAACACGTTATCAATCTCAAGAGCATTCACTATGAGCCAATTTGTAAAAGCTGTTTTATTTGACCTTGATGGCACGTTAATCGATACTGCTGCAGATTTTGTGCGTATCATTGGTAAAATGAGCCTTGAAAATAATTGGCAAGCGCCGCTTGAGACAGATATTCGTGAGCAAGTCTCTGCGGGTGCATCCGCTATGGTGCAATTAATGCTCAGACATAACGATCAGCTAGAGGTTGGCGAGGACGAGTTACTTAATTTTCGTCAACAGTTCCTAGATGACTATGAAGCCGACATCTGTGTCGATAGCTGCTTGTTTGATAGCCTTGACGCGGTGCTGGCAGATCTAGAGAGCAAAGGCGTACCGTGGGGTATTGTCACCAACAAGCCCCGCTATCTGGCAGAAAAACTGCTCAATAAAATGCAACTTGATGAGCGCTGTGCCGCTTTGGTCTGTCCAGACGATGTATCACGCTCAAAACCGGATCCTGAGCCGATGTATATGGCCCTAGAGAAACTGGGCATCCCTCGCGGTGCTGCTGGCTCTGTGCTCTATGTGGGCGATCATATCCGTGATATTGAAGCGGGCAACGCCGCTGGCATGCCAACCATTTTGGCCGCTTATGGTTATATTCCGCCTGAAGATCAAAAAACGCTAAAAAAGTGGGGAGCTGACTATATTGTTGAGACCCCTGAGCAGTTGAAAAAATTGCTGCTTTCTTCTGGCAAATTTGAGTATTTATAGACTGGTTTTTGGGTAGTAAATGGTCAGTATGAGTCATCTTGAGTTCATACTGATAAGCATATATTTTAATGATTCAACGATAAGTAGTGAGTAATACCATGAGTGACAATATCAATCAGCCAGCTAATCAGACAAACAACCAAAAAAACGTTCAAAGTCTTACTCAACCTTTGACTCATGACGATATTCGCAATTTTGTGCCACCTACTCATTGTCTAGATGGAAAAACTATCTTAGTGACAGGTGCAGGGGATGGCATTGGCCGTGTTGCAGCATTAACCTATGCTCGCTATGGCGCTACAGTATTACTACTAGGTCGTACCAGCAGCAAGCTCGAGTATGTCTATGACGAGATTGAGAGCCTTGGCGGTAAACAGCCTGCTATGTTGCCGATGAATCTAGAAGGGGCGACCTATGCTGAAATGCAGCAGCTAGAAGGATTGATTGATAAAGAAGTTGGTCAGCTGGATGGTATTTTGCATAATGCGGGTGTGCTTGGGCAATTGACGCCACTTGAGATGTATGACGTTGATACATTCGCTCAAGTCATGAAGGTTAACTTTACAGCGACCTTTATGCTCACCCAAGCATTGCTACTACTGCTAAAAGATGCCGATCATGGCTCTATCGTCTTTACGTCTAGCACTGTAGGTACGCATCCTCGTGCGTTTTGGGGCGCTTATGCGCTCTCTAAGCAAGCGGTTGAAGGTATGAGTGATATCTTCACGCAAGAAACTCAAAACACCACCAACCTGCGCTTTAACTGTATCAATCCGGGTGCTACTCGCACCAATATGCGCGCTCATGCTTATCCAGGGGAGAACCCTATGAGCTTAAAAACACCTGAAGATATTATGGCAGGCTACGTCTGTTTGATGAGTGATGCCAGTATTGGGGTGCGCGGGCAAGTTGTTGAGTTGCAGCCAAAAGATTAACAGTAATATTTTTGCTTTATGTGGTCATGTTCTATTTATGATATTGCGACGATTATTAGGTTGTAATCAGTCGTATCTAGCCCCATATATTTGTTATTAAAGAAGTTATATACAAAATAATGACTAATAAAAAACAAATAGGATAAAATTATGGCAGGTGGCTGGTCAAGAGATGGTGCTGAGCATGAGCAAATGGATGCAACGGTCAATGATGCGTTAGAGCGCGCAAGACGCTCATTGCCAACAGGTGTGAGTGCAGAGTTTTGTGACGAATGCGGTAATTCTATTCCGGAGGCGCGGCGACTAGCGTTGCCTGGTATCCAGCATTGCGTCAGTTGTCAGACAGCGCTTGAGCAAGAGGCAAAGGCGGTGGAGCTATTTAATCGTCGCGGCAGTAAAGACAGCCAATTGCGCTAAAAGGAAGAAGAAAGCAAAAGGGCGGGCATTGCTAGATAACATAGCAATGCCCGTCTTTTTTCTGTCTGTTGCTATATAACCATTGCCATCAGTTCACGATCGCAATCCTCCCAATTTATAGAAGCTGCTGACGCTTTGGCATCATGTTCAGTTTCTGTTTTTTCTGTAGCTGTATCGACAGCATTGCCTAGTTGCAAAATGATTTCTAGCCGACTATCAGTCTGTGGATCGATTGTTTTGGTGGTTAGACTACCAGGGTTAAAATTGATCTGCAGCCAGCCATCAGAAGTATGAACCACGCCTTTGATACGTTGCCAATTTGGCAAATTCAATAACCAATTCTGTAAATCGTCAGCGTTTAGTATGTAGTGTGCAGGTAATCGCCATCCAGCCAACTGAAAATCCTGCTGCTCTTCATGATAGCGATAGGGCAGATCACTATTAGCACTAGCCTGAGCTTCTGTCTCATCGGTAGATGAACTCGATGATGGTACAGTTGCTAAAGAATGGGTTTGAGACTGCAAGCCGATCATCGGTTTGTGAAGATGAGTGATACTGATTTTACGTTGATTTGCGATGATATGGCTGGGCTTGTCGAGTTGGTAGTTTAGACCTGCTATGTATTCCTTGGTTAATGGGGTGTTTGATGCGTCTGTTGTCTCAGTTATTAGTTCGGATACTGCCCAAATGATTTTTGCATGTGAGTTTAGCGTGGCTATCCACTCTATCAAGGTGTGTTTTTCGCTACTACTTAGTTGATCATAGCGATTGACGATCAACACATCGGCATCACGAACATGCGCCTGAAAACCCTCATGGTCACGATACTTAATCTGTTGCCACTGCTCGCCACTCAGTACAGTTATCACCGCATTCATCTGTAGTGCGGTTTGCCAATGCGGCGCACTGAGCTGTAATATCAGCTCGCGTGGATGTGCCAATCCTGTGGGTTCAATAAGCAGTCTTCGCGGATGATGGTCATTAAGCAGACGACTGATCGCAATTTGTAAGGGCAGTTGACTGGTACAGCAAATACAGCCGCCACTGACTTCACGCATGGCGATATTCTGTTGCTCAAGTTCGTTATCTTGAGAGCTTGCCAATAGTGCACCATCAATACCGATACGGCCAAACTCATTAATTAAGAGAGCCCAGCGCTCGTCATTAGGTTTTGTGGCAAGTAGGTGATTGATGACGGTGGTTTTGCCAGCACCTAAAAACCCTGTCACTAACGTGCAGGGTATGTTTTGAAAAATAATAGGGTTTTTCACAGATATGCTCATCATATTGGCACGTGTTTGTGAATAATCAAACACGGCCTATATTAAAAGAAATGTCATCAGTCAAAGGTTATTCACTCTTGACGGTTTCTACCTCAGCTTCATCAGGAACGAATACATAGCCCACACCCCAAACCGTTTGAATATAACGGGCTTGCGAAGGGTTGTCTTCAATCAAGCGACGCAAGCGTGATACTTGCACATCGATAGAGCGCTCCATCGCACCCCACTCACGACCACGAGCAAGGTTCATCAACTTGTCACGGGTCAACGGCTCACGTGGATGCTGAACTAAAGCCTTTAACACCGAAAACTCACCTGTCGTCAAAGTGACGACATTCCCATCACGTTTGAGCGTGCGAGTCGATAGATCTAGTGTCCATGGACCAAATTCAACCACTTCTAATTGGTGACTTGGTGCCCCTGGAAGCTCACGGTTCTGACGACGCAAGACGGCTTTGATACGCGCCAATAGCTCTTTTGGGTTAAACGGCTTAGGCAGGTAATCATCTGCACCCGCTTCCAAACCTGCGATACGGTCAGCATCGCCACCTTTAGCAGTCAGCATAATGATCGGAATATCCGCATTGTCCGCACGTAGGCGCTTACAGATGCTAATACCGTCTTCGCCCGGTAGCATCAAATCTAACACAACCAAAGAGAAGAGCTCACGTTGCATGAGTTTGTCCATCTGACTACCATCATGGGCAGTACGAACGACAAAACCATCGTCTTCTAAGAAGCGCTGTAGCAAAGAGCGCAGGCGAGCGTCATCATCGACAACTAAAATACGCTGAGTCAAAGTATCGGGGCTGTTGTTATCAGTCATACAGGCATCCTCTTATAAAAATTATTGTTAGCAGAAATGACGAGTAAAAAGCGATGAGTAAAACACTGCCATTAATTATCGTTATTTAATGATGGATCAAAACAAGCACGTCATAAAACCAAAAACTATTGTTCAATATATCAGCACATCTCAATATTTGTGCTATGGATACTTTAGTGTATAAGATTGCACTGCGAATTGCATCACTCATAAGAATAAATGCTGTATGCGTTTGTTTAACAAGGCTACAGAACGTTTGATATAAAACGTTTTATGCCGCAAAACAGGCGATAATTAACGAAAAGATAAAAAGGATTTTTATTCATGCAGCTTTTGCTATAATGCAAAACTACATTTCTCAACGATTGATACGTATATGAGTAGCACTGATACCTTAACGTCATCTCAAACCTCGACAAATGCACAGGTTTTGGATGCAACCACACACGCGAATATTCACGACAAGCTTGCTCGCGCGCTTGGCATTAAGACTGCTCAAGTCAATGCGTTTGTGAAGCTTTATGATGAAGGCGCAACGGTTCCTTTCATTGCGCGTTACCGCAAAGAAAAAACGCAAAACCTTGACGACGCACAGCTGCGTGCTCTCGAGAAGTCTTTGAATTATGAGCGTGACATGGCCACCCGTCGCCTCAAAATCACTGAGCTACTGAGCACACAGGGCAATTTGACCGATGAGCTACAGACGCGTATCGATAACGCGACGTCTAAGCTTGAGCTTGAAGACATCTATCTGCCATATCGTCCGCGTCGTCGTTCACCGGCTGCCAAAGCACGTGCCGCTGGACTCGATGCTGCTGCGCAAGCTGTCTTGACGCAAGAGATCACCCCGACAGAGGCGCTGGCTGATTATCAAGTTCAGTCAAGTATCACTGATGATAGTGGTAATGAGATCGACGTTGACTTTAGCGATATCGACAAGCAGCTTGCTGGTGTGCAAGCCATTATCGTTGATGAGTGGACGCAAGCATTGGGGTTGTTGGACAACTTACGCAATGGTTTTGCCAAAACTGCCAGTATCGTATCGAGCGTTGCGAGCGAAGAAAAGCGTGAAGTTGGCGAAAAGTTCAAAGACTACTTTGAGCATAGCGAAAGCCTGGCTCGACTGCCAAACCATCGCCTATTAGCGATGTTACGTGGTCGTCAAGAAAACGTCTTGGGTCTAAAAATCGAAGGCGAAGACGCACCATTTATCGAAAAAATTATCAATCATTTCGATGTCGATGCCAAAGCGCCAGCAGCACGCCGTGAGTTTTTGACAGAGGCGGCCAGTAGTTTGTGGAAAGACAAATGGCGTCCACATATCGAGCACCGCTTACTGACCGAAAAGCGCCTAGCTGCAGAAGCAGATGCGATTGATGTGTTCGCTAGTAACTTACAGCATTTATTGATGGCTGCACCAGCAGGCTCTAAAGTGATCTTAGGTGTCGATCCTGGTATCCGTCATGGCGTAAAAATGGCCATTGTGGATGCGCAAGGTCATGTCATGTCAGATAGCGAAGAAAAACCTGTCATCGCAACCGTTTATCCGTTTGCCCCTGACAACAAAATGGATGAAGCCAAAAAAGTCATTGATGAGCTATTAAGTACTTATGATGTTGATTTGGTCGCTATCGGTAATGGTACGGCAAGTCGCGAAACCGATGCAATGATTAAAGAGATTTTGGCCGCGAACGCTGCACTTAAAGCCAAAGCTGTCATCGTCAATGAATCAGGCGCTTCCGTCTATTCGGCGAGCGAGCTTGCTAGTGATGAGCTTGCCAATTTAGACGTGTCGGTGCGCGGTGCGGTGTCTATCGCACGTCGCTTGCAAGATCCGTTATCAGAGCTTGTCAAAGTCGATCCAAAAGCCATCGGTGTAGGTCAGTATCAGCACGACGTGAACCAAAACCAGCTGGCAGATAGTCTTGATAAAGTGACTCAAGATAGCGTGAATGCGGTTGGTGTGGATGTGAATACAGCGAGTCCTGCTATTTTGGCACATATCGCGGGTCTGAACCGTAATGTGGCGCAGCAAATCGTGACTTATCGCCGCGAGCACGGGGCATTTGATAGCCGTGAAGCACTCAAAAATGTTCCACGTCTAGGCGCTAAGACGTTTGAGCAAGCAGCAGGTTTCTTACGTATTCGTAATGGTAGCAATCCATTAGATGCAACGGGCGTGCATCCAGAGAGCTATGCCTTGGTTGATAGCTTACTCGCACAAGCCGGCAAGCCTTTATCAGAAGTCATCGGTAACGATGGTGTACTGAATGCTATCGATACGACTGCGCTGGCTGCTAACGATGATAATGTCAGCGTAAAAGCGATTATCGAAGAGCTTGCTAAACCTGCACGCGATCCACGTCCTGAATTTAAAACGGCTAACTTCCGTGATGATGTCAATAGCATCAAAGATTTGAGCGAAGGTATGCAGCTTGAAGGCGTGGTCACTAACGTAACGGCTTTTGGTTGTTTCGTTGATGTCGGTGTACATCAGGATGGTTTGGTCCATATCTCTCAGATGGCCAATGACTTTGTCGCAGATCCCATGAACCGCGTCAAACCTGGTGATATCGTATCGGTTCGTGTTATTTCTATCGATGAAAAACGTGGTCGTATCGGATTTAGTATGAAGCCTGAGTCTGAAAAATCTGTCCGTACGGCTGCTAAGTCTACTGCAACCAGTACAGGTGGTGAAAAAGTGAGCCGTCCACGCAGTAATCAGGCGAATAGTAACCGTCCAAATAATAGTCGTTCTGCTGCTGATAAGCGTTCGTCTAAGCCACGTGGTAAACGTCAGGACAATACGAATAGTAACCGTAGCAAACCGATCAAAAACGATAAAGCGGAAGCACCTAGTAAAATGGGTACACTTGGCGCCTTGTTACAAGAAGCTGGCGTGACTAAAACTAAGAAATAGCCAAAATTTATAGCCGTGTGCAACAAAAAAGGCAGCCAATTGGCTGCCTTTTTATATGTCATTTATTGATAGTAGTAAACTATTAATCATACTATTCAATCAAGCACTGTCATTATTAACGAATGGTGAAACGACGGTTTTCGTTAAATTCCACTTGACCAGGCTGAGTCGCTAAAAGCTCACCACGACGGTCTTTTTTCTTTTCTTGTAAGGTAATCTCGACTGGCTTTTCGCGCATGTCAGCAGGTGTTACTTGGCTGCTTTGAACGTCATTTGTCATCTGAGTAGGGCGTTCAGCGGTAGCACGGGCCTGAGCCAATTCAGCTCTGGCTTGAGCAACTTCAGCTTTAACTTGATCTTCAGGCATTTCTTTGTCCGCTGTAACGGTCATATCTTCGTCCATGTCACCTTCTTCAGATTCCATATCTTCATTTATCGCGTCCATGTTGTTGTTATCAACAGCACCCGGTTGAGTAGCGACAAGCTCGCCATCAGGGCCTTCTATTTCGGCTTGCAAAGTATTATCGACAGGAGTGGCACGCATATCTGCTGGCATAATGTCACTGGTATTGACAGGTGCAGCTATTGCTGCCGCTGGCAAAACAAGTGTCGCTCCTAAGACTAACGATAAAATATTCTTTTTCATTATAAAACTCCAAATTCGATAAATGAACAATGATTAAAAACAGCTGCCATATCTATATATAATTATGTCTAAAATCCAAATAATTGAGGACAGCCAGATTTTGGTTTGACCTTACTATAATTTGTAAAAACAAAGTACCAGTTATATAACAGACATTTCAGTAGTAAACTCATTAAGGTTCTAACAGCTTGGTGTATTGTTGTGACGTTGTGAAACTACTAAACCCACATTTCATTTAAGAAATAAAGTAAGCATTTGGATCTATTTTATTCAACAATGATATATTTACCAGTATTTGTATCGATAACAGGCTGCTAAAAACCTTTATCTGGCACACGAACTACTGGAAAATTCTGACTAATATCAATTCGATCAATAATATTGTTTTAGAGAAATATTTTTACTAGATGATGTTTTTTGAAGTGAACTTTGATTAAAAATTTTAAATCAATATTCTCTATAACAATCACACCGTAATGTATTTTGTTCTAGCGTATTGAGGAGAGTATGACTGTGCCATTAGACTAAAAATCTGTAGCATAATGTACTAAAAAATCGAAAAACCGCAACATTGATTACCAAAAAATACGCTATTAGTATTCGCTAATATGATAGATGAGCGCTATAAAATTTGCGTATTAAAAAACCGCACCTTGTTATCAAGATACGGTCATGAAAATCATCAGCGTTAATAAATCATTATTTAAATGTTTTACATTCGGTTAACCATCGATAACTTCAAACCTCAGACCTGAATGTTCTTCTAAACGGGCTATGAGCTTATTACCCATCGCAGAGGCAGGCGTCCAGAATCCGCCGCCAACGACTTCTTTACTGATATCTTGTGCCAGACATAATGCTGCCTGCGCGAGCATACGAGAAGTGCTACCGTAACCAGGATCTTTATCGCCGGTAACTTTGACCGTGATGGTGTCGTTTTTAGCTGTTTGTCCGAAATGGCGAATATCAAAGTAGCCATTTTCCTGCTCATCCTTAGAAGGGCCTGTGCCTGCTTTGGGCAATACATGCTTGGACAATAACTCACGGCTTGGTTTAATCATCATGGCAGTGGCAAATCCTAGTAGACCCGCGCTCATCGCGTAGCTTGATAACTTACCTTTGACACCATCTTTCATCCACATGGCTTCGTCATATTTAAAATCGCGACCGTATTCATAACCAAGTAGCTGGTTACTGCGATGGACAATACGTGTGTTGATACTCGCCATCACAAAGGGCGCCAACCAACGTTTATGGGTGCTGTCGTATTCTGGTTTGCTGACATTGTCTTGACGTACATTGGGCACATCTGTGTCATCGTTTAGTAGATAAGGGTTGGCTACTTGCTTACGGCGAGCCTTGTCTTCACCAGCCTCTTCGAATATCGTAGCCATCGAGGCAATCGTACCACCAGAGATGCCACCTTTTGCCGCTTTTACGCGCATGTGAATCACGTTACAAGCTTCTCCGAACTTCTCTTCTGCTTTGGTTTGCATAAAGTAAACGCCCAAATCTGATGGGATAGAATCAAAGCCGCAAGAGTTGACAATCCGTGCGCCGCTTTGTTTGGCAGTATCTTGATACTTGTCCATCATGTCTTTGATAAAGATCGCTTCACCAGTAAGATCGACGTAATCGGTACCATTTTCGGCACAAGATTTTATCAAAGGTTCGCCATATTTGAGGTAAGGGCCGACGGTTGAGATGATGACTTGTGTCTGTTTGGTCATCTCATCAAGGCTGGCAGAGTCTTTACTATTGGCAATGATAATATCTACCTTGCTCTCAAGTTTCGACTGTAGCTCATTGAGTTTTTCTTCATCACGTCCTGCAATTGCCCAAGTGACGTTAGAGCCATCTTTATTTTTAGCATTGGATAAAAAATTGGTTAAATAGTGAGCGGTGATTTGTCCGACAAAGCTTGTTGCGCCATATAAGATGACGGCATAAGGGCGGTTGTCGCTAGTATCTTGTTGTGCGGTTTTTGCGGTATCCGTCTCGGTACTCATAAGTATTGTCCTTAATATATTGGATGATAATGTGACTTTAAACTATAAACCAAGTGGTCTGAATAAGTTAGAAGTTTATGGGGTCGCGACAGTTTTCATTGCCAAATCTATTTTTCAGAAATTTTTGATGTTATTTATATGCAACCATAAGACAATCAATAATTTAGCAAATAAGGTGCTCATCATCCTAAATAATATGTTTATAGACACAAGAAAAAATAAAAGGTGTTAACACTTGCTACAAACTTTACATAATCTACTGACATCATTACTAAAATGCACGTTGTTTAAAGAGAAATATTGCTAATCTATGTTTGTAAGCAGATATGACTGGTATTAGAAAAAAAGTTAAATCAATACTATATTAAATCAATACTATATAAAATTTACTATCTGATTTTTAACAATTATTTGAGGAGAATATTATGTTTCGTTGGGCTATTATCTTTGCAGTAATCGCACTGCTAGCAAGTTTATTAGGATTTGGCGGCGTTGCAGGACTGTCTGCTAATCTGGCATACATCTTCTTAGCAGTCGCTGTGATTTTATTTATTGTGGCGTTTGTTAGTCGCAAAATGTAAACACAGCTTATTACTATAAAAAATCCAGTATAAAAAAAGACCCTCAATTGAGGGTCTTTTCTTATGTTCAACTAAAGCACTTCAGTTACTCATTTAACAGAAATATAAGGCTATAGACGTTTGGGTTGCACGATATGCTCCATGCGTTTTGCAAGGCGAATGTCCAAACTAGAAACGCCGCCGGTGTCCTGATTGGTTAGGCGTACCTCGACTATATTGTATATATTACGCCATTCCGGATGATGTTCGAGTGCTTCAGCATAAAATGCCGCTTGGTTCATAAAACTCATCGCCTCAATAAAATCGCTGAAGTGATAGGTCTTGACGATACTATTGCCATCACGCTGCCAACCAGCAAGCTCTTCTAACTGTAGATCAATTTGCTTGTCAGATAAACTACTCATATTAATAACCTTTATTGTTATACGGATTGGTTTATTAAAAGTTATATTGGGATGGATCTCCTAATCTAAAATTGCTGCATACTAGTTGTTTGGGATAAAGGGCGGTAAGCTATACCAAATCTTGGTACTCAGGGTGCTTGCTGATATATGAGGCCACAAACGAGCATTGCGGCACAACCTTTTTATCATGTTCACGGGCGTAATCTAGCGCATGTTTGACTAGTGCTGAACCGACACCTTGACCGCCTAACTGTCGCGGAACGATCGTGTGGTCATAGACGAGGGTGTCATCACGGTCTTGATAGCTGATATAGCCCGTCTGACCATCGACGGTAGTCTCAAAACGATTCGCTGCTTGATTATGTGTGATATCTAGTGCTGATTTAGTGGTTTGGTTACTCATGATACAACTCCATTTATTATTATCGAATTTTTAATAACTGCCATATTTTCTAAGGATGAATGAAGAAGGCAGATTTATTAAATACTACGTCATCAGTAAATATTTTGTGCTTGGTTGAGTATGTATGATTGATATCAAACAATCTAGTCGCTTACCGTAATAGTCGTTATGACGATTGTTAATAGTATTAATGTCTTTTAATCTGCGTTAAAAATGTGAATATATCACCATATATAAGCTATCGCTTTACGAACGACGGGTGGTAAGAATCGACTAAGACCCTTTGCTGTCTCGCTCTCTGGTGTCGACTTATGTGAGTGAGTGGTGGTATCCGCAGCCGATACCGACTGGTAGGCTTGCCACTTTTGCTCGCTGGGCTTACTAAAGTGATGAATACGTCCTATTACTTGTCGTAGCTGTGTGCTAAAACGCCCAGTGTTGTAAGGCAAATCATATTTATGACAGATGGCTTTTACTTGCGGGGCAATACTGGCATAGTGGCTAGCTGGCATATCAGGAAAGATATGATGCTCAATCTGATGAGACAAATTGCCAGTCAAAATGTGAAACCATTTATTCCCTTTGATATTACTAGAGCCAAGAATCTGACGCACGTACCAGTCGCCTTCGCTCTCATCCGCATCGAGATGGGTATAGATGTGAGCCTGCTCTGTAAAATGGCCACAGAAAATCACCGCCCACGTCCACAGGTTACGAACCGTATTGGCTGCTATGTTGCCACTCAGTGTGCTCATAGCGCTACGACGACCTAAGGTCAAGGCGGCTACGGCTGGCAAAGCCACATAATCTTTACCAACTTGGCGGGCAATTTTGGCAAATAGTGCACGAGATTTTTGCTGCATGATTTTATGCAAGTTAGGGGAGTCGGCGTATTCATCGACACTGATCTGAATATCATGAAAGGCAACCGCCCACTCAAAGCCAAAGGCCAATACGGCAGTACTAAACATATTGTAGCGATCTTCTGGCGTCCAAGGCTGCTCATCTGTCACCCGAATCAAGTGATAGCCAACGTCATGGTCGCGCCCAACAATATTGGTAAACGTATGGTGTAGATAGTTGTGCGAGTGTTGCCATAATGGGACAGGGCAGACAATGTCCCAATCAAACTTCTGACTGTTCAGATGCGGATGCTGCATCCAGTCGTATTGACCATGCATGACATTATGCCCAAGCTCCATATTGTTGAGTATTTTGCTAAAACTAAGTATTGACGTACCCAACAGCCAAGCCCCTATCTGCGAGCGGCGTGATGACATGCGTCCTGCGACAGCCAGTAAACCACGGGCGACAAGCTCACTATAGACCACAGTCGCATAAATCCGCTGAATGTATTTGGCGTCATCGCTACCTAATGAGTCCATCACACCTTCATATAGCGCATTTAATTCTACTGTCAAGGCATCACTTTGTGCTTTGGGTAAAGGCGCCTGCGTCACAGTGGGATAAGGCGTTTGCTGTGATGATAGAGTTGGCTGCTCGCTACTATCTCTTGCCAACTGTGCATCGGACAAAGGCGTCAACATGGGTACGGCAGAATGTGCTGTATCAATAGGTGGTAATAAGCGCATATATAATCCTTAACCGAAATGGCACGAATAAGCAGCACTGGATTCGATTTTATGAGTCATCTAAGTTTTAGCATACAATATGAATTAACATCAGTCTATTTTTTGGTTTTAAGAGGGCGATAGTCAGGGGTTGGTGGTCGTATTTTTAATTTCAGCAGGGCTAAATGTCTAACACCACGTCTGTCATGGCGATATTGATGCAGGTTTGGATAGACTCGTAACCATCACTACTTATCTTGTAAGTTTGGATGTTTTTGACCACGCCGCTCACTTTATTGCAGCGGCACAACTGGCAAATTCCTTGCCTACAACCATGCGCCAGTCGTATACCTGCGTTTTCGGCAGCGACCAATAATGTAGTGTCGCTATCGAACTGCCGTTGCCGTGATCGCAAATACACCGTATGCGACTCTGTCTGTAGTGCATTATCTAGTACTTGATTACCACCGCTATCAAAATCAGGCAGTGCGCTACCGAAATTCTCTATAATAATATTGTCACGTAGCTGATTGCCTTGCGGTAAAATGATTTCTGACACTGCTTTATATAAGCCAGCTAATAACGCTTGTGAACCGCAGGCAAATATCTGAGTATCTACCAATGGTAGATTAAGTGATAACAGACCCTCTGCACTTAAGTATCGTTCGCCAGCCAAATAAGTCGCAGGGTTATCAGTATGGATAAAATGATAGCTGAAGGCTGGATAGATATCGCTCAGCTGTTGCCACTGATGTTGAAACTGGGCAAGTTTCGTTCGATTATAATGTAGCAACGCTACCTGATGTCCGTCTGCTAGTGCTTGCGCAATAAGTCCTAGCATAGGCGTGATACCGCTACCGCCAGCGACAAATAATAAAGGGTGTAGTTTTTGGTTATCTGGTTCTCTATTATCTAAACTTGTCTTTGCCTGTGCCAAAGTAAAATGACCCAGTGGCATACTGGTATCAACGATGCTAGATAGCGACAGTTGCTTGGTCAAATAGTCAGATACTAACCCTTGCGGTTTAACAGCAATAGTAACCGTATGGCGTTGGCTTTTTGCTGACTTAGTAATGACGGCATCATCTTGCCACCACAATGGCTGATTCGCCAATCCTACGAGTGAATAGCTGCGCTGATGATAAACCCCATCGATAAAAACACGTAAATCAAGATACTGACCGCCTTGCCAATCATCTGCCCCTTTGGATATCTGCTGCCTAAACGCTCGATTGGTCTCAAATTGCAGTGCAATTAAATCATCACTCATCTCGTATCGAGCAATAAGGCGTAGCTTGGGTGTCGTCAATGACCAAAACGGATGTAAGCGCGACCCGATAAAATCGACAAACGCACGTTGAACTATTTCAGGGCGATAGCCGTTGGCCATTAATCAGTACCTGTATAAATATTATTAAAAATATATGAGAAATAATGACTCAGCTTATAGCCAGTTTCATTAATGGCATACTAAACCATTATTTTTTGCGCTGTTAAGCCACTCTAATATGTTAACGGCTATTGATTAACTTTGCGAAAGTTTTGATGCTATTTTTTGTGGTTTTTATCAAACAGCAATGAATCAGAATGTTAAGCTCGTAACCTCAGAAAAATATTTTTGCCCGCTTTTATCCAGAAACAGCGATACTCTATGACAAAAGCTGCAAAACAAGGGGTAAAACAACCTGTTAGCTTGCAGGGTATGCGCCACAATGCGATAATGAACGATAATTTGTAACCCTGATTTTGAGTTACGGCACGCTTGGCAGCAGCGCTGAGTGGTATTTGCTGTTCTCTTCTATGCAGTCTATCGGAGTGTTAATGGCTCAATATATTTACACGATGAACAACGTGTCAAAACTTGTTCCCCCTAAGCGTGAAATCTTAAAAAATATCAATCTGTCCTTTTTCCCGGGTGCCAAAATTGGTGTCTTAGGCATCAATGGGGCAGGTAAGTCGACCTTGCTACGTATTATGGCGGGTGTGGATACTGAGTTCAGCGGTGAAGCACGTGCGCAAACAGGAACCAAAGTTGGTTACTTGCCGCAGGAGCCACAACTCGATGACAGCAAAGATGTGCGCGGCAACGTCGAGGACGGCATGCGTGAGGCGTTAGATGCGTTAGCGCGCTTAGACCAAATCTATGCTGAGTATGCCGAACCGGATGCTGATTTTGACAAACTTGCTGAAGAGCAGGGCAAAATGGAAGACATTATCCAGTCATGGGATGCACACAATCTAAATAACCAGTTAGAGAAAGCCGCCGATGCGCTACGTCTGCCACCATGGGACGCGGACGTGAGTAAACTGTCAGGTGGTGAAAAACGCCGTGTTGCTTTATGTCGCCTGCTACTATCACGTCCCGATATGCTGCTACTCGATGAGCCTACTAACCATCTGGACGCCGAATCAGTCGCTTGGCTTGAGCAATTCTTGCAAAACTATAGCGGCACTATCGTTGCCATTACCCATGATCGTTATTTCTTGGATAATGTGGCGCAGTGGATTTTGGAGCTTGACCGAGGCTATGGCTACCCGTATGAAGGTAACTATACTGAATGGTTAGAGCAAAAAAACAAGCGCTTAGAGGAACAACAGAAGCAAGAAGAGTCGTTTGCCAAAGCGCTGAAAAAAGAGCTTGAGTGGATTCGTAAAAATCAAAAGGGTCAGCAAGCGAAGTCTAAGTCGCGCGTACAGCGTTTTGAAGAGCTGAACTCAAAAGAATTCCAGCAGCGAAATGAGACCTCAGAGATTTATATTCCGCCCGGTCCGCGTCTAGGTAATAAAGTTATCGAGGTCAATAACATCTCCAAGTCGTTTGGCGATCGTTTATTGTATGAAAACCTAAGCTTCAATGTCCCAGCGGGTGCTATCGTTGGTATCATCGGTCCAAATGGTGCGGGTAAAACCACGCTATTTAACATGATTACTGAGCGTGATACCCCAGATACTGGTTCGGTTGATTTGGGCGAAAGTGTCAAGGTTGCCTATGTCGGTCAGGTGCGTGACAACCTAGACGACAAAAAGACCGTCTGGGAAGAAGTATCAGACGGTCTTGACATGATTACTGTCGGTGACTACACCACGCCAAGCCGTGCGTACATCGGCCGCTTTAATTTTAAAGGCTCAGACCAGCAGAAACATGTCGGTCAATTATCAGGTGGTGAGCGTAACCGCTTGCAATTGGCAAAAACCCTAAAGCAGGGCGCAAACGTACTGCTACTCGATGAACCCTCGAACGACTTGGACGTTGAAACCTTACGTGCGCTAGAGGATGCGATTCAAGTATTCCCAGGTACGGTCATGGTCGTCTCGCATGATCGCTGGTTCCTTGACCGTATCGCCACCCACATCTTGGCGTTTGAAGAAGAAGGCCCAGTGTGGTTCGATGGCAACTACAGTGAGTTTGAAGCCTATCGTAAAAAGACAATGGGTGATGACGCCACGCCTAAGCGTGCTAAGTATAAGAAAATCACCAACTAATACCATTGTTTGGTATATTGGAACTGCATAAAAAAAGACCGCTAATCAATAGCGGTCTTTTTTGTTTAGCTTAATTGTTTAAAAGTCATGACTAACGATTAACGCTTACGCCCAAATTTACGCTGCTTTTTATTACTAATCTCAGTAATAGCACGAGTGATTTCTTCTTCGTTTAAACTTGCGACTTGCTGCAAGATTTGCATCATATCAGGCGTCAGCACATATTTGGCATGACTGGCGATGTCATTGATACGATGGTCAAAGGTCAATATGCCCGTTTCATCATCTTTTTGTAGATAATCAAGACGAGTCAAAGCGCTGATAAAGCTAGTAAATAATGCGCGATCAAAGAAGTCAGGAATATCATCGGCATACAGTACAGACAAGCGTTGTCCAAGCAAATGGCACAGGTCAACGACTTCGCTTTCGGTCAGATTACCAGAGCCCTGCTGAGCGAGTAGGGCAAGCGTCATAAAATAACGCTCAAGACTTTGCCCAACGGGTGTCGCCAGTACTTGTAGCTGTTGATAGCGCTTGCTATTAGACTCAGGAACACTAAGCGTGTCATCACCCAACTCAACAATCAACCCATGAGAGAGTAAACTATCGACTTTTTTGTTGAGCGTCTCCGCCAAACCATGCGCTGGGTAGTATAAGAACAGCTCACCTTGCAAGAATGGGTATAACTGCTCAGCGATACTATCTAAACGACTGCGTTTGATACGGCCGTTACGTGCCACTAGCGCTGATAAGAAAGACAGCAAGATAAAGACGTGTAGAATGTTATTGCGGAAATAGCTGAGCAATGCCGCTTGCTTGCCAGCGACCTGAATGATATCGCCCAAGATGTGCGGCGTACGCTCTATGAGTTTTAGCTTGATGCCATAATCAATGATTTCTTGCGGGCTCATATCTGTGATGACAGTGTCATCTGCATAAGGAAGCTGTTGCGCAAGGCCTTGGTACAAAGCGATTTGCTCACGGCAACTGTTTTCATCCAGTGCCGCTTTCGGTGCGGATAGTAGTACCAATGATAGCAGCGACACAGGCGTTATCACGGCAGCTTTATTGATGTGCTGCATGACTTTTACACCGATATTATCGACCATGGCACTGGCTTTTTCATCGAGTGGGGAGTCGGTGCGATCGGACGGTAAGCTGTTGGCTGGAACATCGAACTTTGTCATAAAATCGCTAAGATGCAGCGGTGTACCAAAACTTAGATGTACATTACCAAAAATACGCTCAATTTTACGACCCACTTTGAGTAGCCCAATCAACGATTCTGATTCTTTTGGTTTGCCCTTTAACTCACCGATATAAGTGCCGCCTTCCATAATACGCTCATAACCAATATAAGTTGGGATGAACACCACAGGCTTATTGGTTTGACGTAACTGGCTATGTACCGTCATCGCCAGCATACCCATTTTGGGCGGTAGTAGGCGACCTGAACGTGAGCGACCACCTTCAATGAAGTACTCGATCGGCGTATTACGCGTGATAAGGGTATGCATATATTCACGCAATACGGCGGTATAAAGGGCATTGCCACGGAAGCTACGACGAATATAAAAAGCGACAGCGCCGCGCAATAACGGTCCCAATACTGGCACATCTAAGTTATCACCTGCTGCGATATAAGGGATACTCAAACCGCGTTTATAGATGACATAAGACAACAATAGATAATCAACATGGCTGCGATGGCACGGCACATAAATCAGCTCATAATCGGTCGCAAGGTCACGTACTCGCTCAAAGTGATGGACTTCGACACCGTCATATAACTGTGTCCATAACCACGTTAAAAACTTATAAAACCCACGAATAATGGAATGAGAATAGTCATTCACCATCTCATTGGCGTATCCTCGCGCTTGACTACGAGCGTCGCGTACGCTGGTGCCTTTTTCGGCAGCTTCCAGCTCTATTGCGTGCTTAATCGCTGGCGAGTAGACCAGTTTATCGACCAAATTACGTCTATCCGACAAATCAGGGCCCAGCATACTGGCGCGCTGCTTGTCTAAATAAATCGTCAATTGCTGCTGTAGCATCCGCACGAGTTCACGATTGCCATCAGCAGCCGCCACGAGCGTATAGCTAGGTGATTTTTCAGCATCAGTTTTGACATCATTATCCGTCGTTGCTGATTCAGTATCTTGTGAGTCTGTAGCAGGTGAGCTTTTAGTACTTGAATCCTCAGAAACCAAATCTTTAGAAACCAAATCTTTAGAAACCAAATCTTTAGAAACCAAGTCTTTAGAAACTGAGCCTTCAGAAACTGAGTCAAAAACGTTAGGGCCCGCGCTTTCACCTTTGAGGCTATCATTGATGATAGTACGCAAATCTTGGGGTGGGTGGAATTGTACAAAGGTATCACGGCCCATCACGCCGATATTAAATAACTGCTTGCTGATACTCGGGTCTTGCCAATTGTCAGCGGTTAATAGTTTAAATAGCGAGTCTTCTTTTTCAGGGGCGCGTCCCCACAGGATAGATACGGGTACTAGGCGCACCTTTAGCTCTGGATATTGCAAAACCGCAGAGACTAAGCGAGAAAGGCGCGGAGACAACTGATTGTCTTTGGCACTTGGGTGATTCAAAAATATGATGGCTGCATTTTCTTTGATATTGTGAGCCGCGTCATTGACCCCAACCAATGCAGGCGGCAAGTTATGCTCTTGCGTCTGCAAATCGATCAAAATACTGTTGGAGCGAGAATAATCCTGTAGCACATAAAATCTAAGTACCTGCTCGTCGCTATCAAAATCAGGCAATTCACCCAATAATTTCGGTTTGACAGCAACATCGAGTAGCTGTCCCGATAGTTTACGATACAGCTGATTGATCGGAGCATTAGCGTAAGGCTTGGTGACGATTGGACCCGCGTCAGTTTCAGAAGTGCGGTCAGTGCTGACTGGCGCTTTAAAAATCCGTTTTTTTAGGAACTTCGGTATCATAATCAGTATCAAAAATAGTCAAATATGTTGCGCTTATGATGCCATAAAAGCCACTAAAGCGATATATAGTGTCTGTATATACTGCTAATATTAATACTATTGGGTTACTCACTAGTAAGCGAGCAATGATATAAAACGGTCAAGTATTTGAAAGTTACGATATTTGGCGTAATAATATATTGATGCCATGTCTATTTAATCCTTAATCCGTATGACGCCTATTCTTTAGTTCTATTTTATTAAGCCGAAATATTATGACGCCAGCTATCGATCTTGCCAAAAAACGCGGTCTTGATTACCGCATACACGAATACACGCATGACAGTCATGCGGCCTCTTTTGGTTTAGAAGCCGCAGAAAAGCTTGGCGTGGCGGCAGTGCAAGTGTTCAAAACTTTGGTGGTATCGACCGATACTGACGACCTTGCGGTTGCGATATTGCCAGTAGATAAAACCCTCAATTTTAAAAAAATGGCCAAAGCCTTATCCGCGAATAAATTGTTGTCCTGCAAAAAAGTACAAATGGCAGATCCCAAGCAAGTAGAACGTAGTACCGGCTATGTGTTGGGCGGCGTCAGTCCACTCGGGCAAAAAAAGCGCCTAAAAACAGTCATAGATAGCAGTGCTCAAGATCAGACAACGGTCTATGTCAGTGGCGGTCGTCGCGGTTTGGAGATTGAGTTACCACCAGCGCAATTAGCCAACACACTTGATGCGCATTTTAGTGCGATTACTGATGAATAATACAAATAAACGTTTTACGGCGATGAGGCAGAGCGCGTAAACTAATAAGCCAACTGATCTATTACTTTCTCTATTTAAGGATGTCCTCATGCCGCATTTAACCGTTCAAGCTACGCCCAATGTCAGTATCCCTCACGAAGAATCATTGCTAAAGTCGCTCAATAAAGCATTATGGGACAGTGGATATTTTGGTAAGCCGACAGATATCAAAACACGTATCTTACCTATTGAGACGTTTTTGGTGGGTGTGGAAGATGATGAGCAAGCGAATGGGTTTATCTATGCCAATCTAAAACTGATGAGCGGCCGCGATATAGAGACTCGTAATCAGCTGGCTGAGCTCTTGGTCGCTACCATCGAAGAAAAGATCGGAGACGAGCAATCAGGTCGTGCGGCACTGCAAATATGCGTAGAAGTCGAAGAGATTAGTGCGGTATATCATAAGAAGATGCTAGGTAGTTAATGTTAAACGCTTTAACCTTTTCCAAAGCGACTTATTATATTTTGAATACTGTTGTTTGAAGGCGTTAGACGTATATGGTTAAGCGGGCTTGCACAAAGACTGACTAGCAACCTTTGGTAGTATCATGACCTCAACTTTATAGCCTGCTGTTTTGCCATGAGTGGCCATAAGATTACGTGCGATACGGAGTCGGTATTTTCCCGTTTGTGGCAGACAGCCTTGATAAATGATACCGCCTTTGGTGCCATCTTGGGTACCATCCGGCATATGCAATACACCGACGTTAGCAGTCTCGGGCGTACCTGCAAGTGGTGCAATGTTAATAACGGCATATTGCTGACTTGCAGCATCGAAACGATACCACTGCTCATCGGTATGAGGAGCGAGTTTACCAGTGACGACGCTAGTAACAGCGCCTTTTGCAAAATGCAGAGTACTATCGCTACTTTTGGCCGCTGCACTGCTGATGCCAATACTGACGAGCGTGGTACTAATGACCAATGCTCGTATATATCGAGCAGCTAAAGCCGTGTTTTTATCGTTAGGTAAAACCATTATTTGCTCCTAAATTACAGGTTACTTTTGATAGTCTTTAATCATAATACGGTCAGTTAAACACAAAAAAGCGCCTAAATGATAGGCGCTTTTTTATACGTTATTGATACTGTATTAGTCTAAGAAAGCAAAGCTGTCGATATCCATCGCTGTCATGCTCTCGCTTGGTGCGACCATGGATTCAGCATGTCCAGAGGTACGTGGTAGCAGCTTGTCAAAATAGAATTCGGCGGTTTGAATTTTTGCTTTGTAGAATTCTGGTGCTTCTGTACCGCCATTTTCAAGCTTGTCATAGGCCACGGCTGCCATACGTGCCCAGTGGTAGCCCATCATGACGTAACCTGAGTACATCAAGAAGTCATCTGATGCGGCTGAGATGATTTCACGGTCTTTACGAGCCATTAGCATCAAGCGTACTGTCAAGGTGTTCCACTCAGCGCACAGCTTGGTAAGTGCCCAAACAAATTTACGCATGTCTTTATCAAGGGCATACTCGCCGCACCATTTCATGATGCTTGAGGTATAGTCACGGATGATTTTACCTTTAGATTGCAAGATAACCTTACGGCCTAATAGATCCAATGCCTGTACGCCAGTCGTACCTTCGTACATGGTCGCGATACGAGCATCACGAGCAATCAGCTCCATACCCCATTCTTTGATATAGCCGTGGCCGCCATAGACTTGCTGACCGTGTTTGGCCGCTTCGATACCAAGCTCAGTCAAGAACCCTTTTAGGATTGGCGTATAAAAACCTAGCTTGTCATCCCATTTTTCAAACTCTTCTTCATCGCCATTGACAATGCCTTGTGCCATTTTGTCCGCATAGCGTGCTGAATGATAAATCATTGAGCGACCGCCTTCAGCAAAGGCTTTTTGCGTCAAGAGCATACGGCGTACGTCAGCGTGGTGGATGATCGCATCAGCTACTTTTTCAGGGTCTTTGGTACCAGAAAGGGTGCGCATAGAGCGGCGTTCTTTGGCATAGGGCAATGCATTTTGGAAAGACAGCTCCGTATGTGCCAAACCTTGGATACCAGTACCGATACGAGCAGTGTTCATAAAGGTGAACATGGCTTTTAGGCCTTTGTGCGGTTCGCCAATTAGGTAGCCAGTAGCACCATCGAAGTTCAACACACAGGTAGAAGACGAGCTGATACCCATTTTGTGCTCGATTGAACCGCAAACAACAGCATTGCGCTCGCCAGATTCGCCTTCAGCATTCGGCGTGAATTTTGGTACGATAAATAGCGAGATACCGCGTGTACCCTCTGGCGCATTTGGTAGGCGTGCTAAAACAATATGAATGATATTGTCCGTTAGATCATGCTCACCACTTGAGATGAAGATTTTGGTGCCACTGATTTTGTAGGTACCATCATCCTGCGGGATGGCTTTTGACTTTACCTGACCCAAGTCGGTACCACATTGAGGCTCGGTCAAACACATCGTACCTGACCACGTTCCTTCGACCAATTTTGGTAAATAAAGGTCTTTTTGCTCATCGGTACCGTACTGCATGATAGTGTTGATACAACCTGTTGAGAGGCCAGAGTACATCGCCCACGGCCAGTTGGCAGTACCGATCATTTCAGCTTTGATTAAGTTGATTGATGTGGGTAGGTTCATTCCGCCGTACTGTTCAGGATACGAGATACCTTGCCAGCCGCCTTCTACAAATTGGTCATAAGCTTCTTTAAAGCCCTTTGGTGTGGTGACTTCGCCATTTTCAAAATGACAGCCTTCTTCATCGCCTGATTGATAGATAGGAGCAAGGACGTTTTCAGCAAAATCTGCCATACCCTGTAGGATCATATCTATGGTTTCAGGATCCGCGTTTTCGCCATTGTCTAGGCTTTTATAATGCGTTTGGTAATCAAATACATCATTAATCAAAAATTTGATGTCACGTAGAGGTGCTTTGTAAGTTAACATAATCGCTCTCTTTGGTTGGTTCGCTATCATAGACTTACGACGCAATATTTGAGTCAAGAGTCATGTCAGCGATGTGTCATTATTTTAATCGAGATAGATACTATATCTGTTGTTATGAGTGCTAGTAATAAACAGCGAGTCCATTGTGAAGGGCTTTAGGACGTCCTTGTTGAGCGTCAGCTATTATTGCGTTGATATGATTATAAATCTTATAGACCAATAAATATACAATTCATAACTATTATTCATGACTTTTACCTTAATTAATTAATTTTAGTTTTATGAAGTGGCTGATATATGTGCTGGACGTGCTCAAAGATCATCTGTTATAGATGATTGATGATAAGCAGAAGACCGAAGAGTAATAGACATAATATAGTCGAACCACTATTAAAGTGTTACAGCGTTAGACTCGTTTAGCCTACTACTGTAGTACTTGCACTCGTCTGCCTTGTACCACTTTTAATATTGATTGACTATAAATAAGGCAGACCCTCTATGAGTGAGTCAAAATTACACAAACAAACCTCTTGGTTGACCGCGCTATTCACGCGTATTAAGGGGCTCATTGATGGTGAACTTGGGCATTTACTAACCGTCAATCGTAGCCGAAGACCCTGGCATATGCCTATTGTTGCTGCGATTGCGATCAGTTTTCCAGTATTTGTGGGGGCTTACTTTGGTGACTTATCTGCTGGAATCAAAGCGTCGCTAGGGTCAATGATTATTTTAAACCTGCCATTGGTGGGCGGGTTACCTTATCGATTGGTAACAGTGATGGCTTGGGGATTTGCCATGATACTCAGTTTTGCGCTGGGTTTGATGGCGCAGCAATTACCTATACTCAGGCTGCCTGTTTTTATGCTTGTTGCGCTTAGCGTGGTGATGTTGGGTCGATACTATAAGCAGCCACCACCAGCAGGGCTATTTACATTGATGGCTGGGGCAATCGCGCTTTTTATTCCTGTCCCATTAGATCGAGTGCTCTCAGCGATAGGGCTTGTGTTATTGGGTAGCGGATCTTCGATGTTGCTCGCGCTACTGTATACACTGTTTTTGCTCGCCACACGTCCTATTGCCCCTGCGCCTAGTTATCATTATGAGCCAGATATGATCAGTGATAGCCTCATTGTCGTAAGTTTCATCAGTCTGGCGTTGGTAATAGCAGTTTTATTAGACATGCCTTATCCATATTGGGTGGCAATGAGCTGCTTTATTATTATTCAAGGCATCCAGCTGCGAACCATGTGGATCAAGCAGTTGCATCGTATATTGGGTACGTTGGTTGGTATGGTGGTTGCCAGTTGGATGCTGTCTTGGGGGCTCTCGACATGGGGTGTCGCCGTGGCTATATTATGTATGATGCTATTGATTGAGTCGTTTGTCGATCGGCATTATGGGCTGGCGGTGATTTTTATTACACCGTTGACGATATTTATCGCAGAGTACGGCAGCACGATGGCGGTGCCGCCAGTGGCAGGAGATGTCATTCATACGCGCATGATTGATACGGCACTTGGCTGTGTGATTGGTCTGAGCGGTGGTTTGGCCATCCACTCTACACAATTGCGTGTACCACTGCGGCGTTTGGAGCACTGGCTGCTGCTGCGCTTTAGTGAATAATAAGCAGCAGTTTGATGCTGCTGATTAAGAGTTCCATTAAGTATTTTGACTCAGTGCTTCTGTTGCTTTTGAGACATCAATTGTATGACCAGTCCAGCGCTCAAAACTCAATGCTGCTTGTCCGATGAGCATGCCGTAACCTTCAGACGTTTGGGCATCACGCGCCGCGAAATGCTGCAAAAAGGGTAGGTCGCGCCCATACATCATGTCATAAGCGTATTGACAGTGTAGAGTGTCATCCAGCGGCAGTTTATCGCCTGATAAGCCAATAGAGGTGGCATTGATAATCATATCAAACGTGCCGCTCAAATCCTTGGTGGCACAGGTCTGAATCTGCTGCGCTGCAATCACCGAGCTTGCTGCGCTCAGCTCATCCACCAAATCTACCGCTTTACTCACTGTGCGATTGGCAATAGTCAGTGAGCCAATACCTGCTTGAATCAGCGGTAGTATGACACCGCGCGCCGCGCCGCCTGCGCCAATCAGGGCAACGCGAGCACCGTCCAGTGGCCAACCTAAGCGTGTTATATGATTAACGAGCCCTTGTCCGTCCGTATTATCGCCGTATATGGCCTCTTTTATCGACGCGCCTTGTTGTAGTAGCGCCTCATTTATCATGAGCGTATTGACCGCGCCTGCTGTTTTGGCATGCTCTGACAAGCCGCCGCGCGCCGCACAGCAGTCATAAGCGACTTGCTTAAAAGGTACGGTCACGTTAGCACCCATACCACCACCATGAAAAAACGCCTCAATGACCGCTGTAAAACTGGCAGCATCGTCAGGGCAATACTGGCGCTGATAGCGAATATCAATACCAGCCTGTAAGGCAAACTGCGCATGAATTTCAGGGGATTTGCTGTGGGCAATCGGGTTGCCAATAACGATGAAGTGTTGGGTCATAAAGGGTCCATTGGCTAAAAGAGGCAAGACATCATTAAAAATGCATCGCTTACGGCCATTTATCATAAGCGATAAAATGATGATTGACAAACCAATGGCTCACTTCATAAGCCTTATATCGGGCAGAGTTTGATGAGTGATATATTTAACAAATATGTACCCTCTGGGAACGTTATGTGTAGCCTAAAAGGTAGTCAAGCGCTGAGCAGTTGGGTAAACTATCGATTATATGTTAATTAGTATAATATGCTCTAATGACTGTTAGGTTATAACTTTTATTACATACATTCTTTATTAAAAAAACCTTTGTTATCGGTGGCTTATGGGCCAGCTCGTTAATATTCTTTTAAGATCAATCTAAAAGTGTGAGTAAATTAACCATGTGGAATCATAACCTTCAGACTCTTCTAGTCGGTACGATAATGGCAGTTAGTGTGACGCTTGGCGGCTGTGATAGCACCAAAGAGGATGCTCAAAATCCAGAGACAAACGCTGAGAGCAGCGAGCAGGCTGTGGCTGAGGCTCCTGTAGAGAACAGCGCGGTAGACAATCCTGATCTAGATGGCGCGACCGCCCAACAAGGTACACCAGTAAAATACGATGTCTCGGCATGGAACGCTGACAAGGGCGAGCCCCTTGGCACCGATGAGTTAGATAGTATCAAGTCAGCATTTGGTAAAGTAATAAGTACGGATGAAAATAGCCTAGACTATGCCAGTAATCCTGCCACCAAATATCGCTTTATGAAGACGGACGCGCCTTATCTAGATATTATCGACTCCGAAAAATACCTTGAGCTTGGCTGGTATTATGCCAATCCGACCGATTCTGATAAAGAAAAAGAGTTGAGCCAAGACCATGCCAAAAAAGCCTACCAACTATCGCGCCGACTGATGGGTGATGAGGGTGGCAAAATGGTCGCTGATATGCTCAGTAATCAAATCATCAAAAACAGAGTCATTGGCGGACAGAAAGTGGAACTGGCAAAATGTGAGTTTTATAGCTGTATGCTAGTCATCAATAAATCCGCTGCCCAAACAGACAATAGCTAAGCGATGCTAGACATGACGTCACTGCCCAACAGCTGGGTATGTCTATATCCACAAGACGATACGGCAACTAGCAAAGCGGTGACACTGTCGCCAGACAACCGCGGCCTAGCATATGCGGATGGATTTTTTACGACCATGGGTGTGATGGACGGACTCATCCTATGGGCAGACTACCATCATCAGCGGCTCATCTCCCATGCCGACGCCTTGCAGTTAGATATAGACTGCGAGGAATTACTGGCAGTATTAAAAATATATGCCCAGCAGCTAGAGCAGGGTATGCTCAAGCTCGTGGTGACTCGCGCCGCACAAGACATTCGCGGTTATGGCTATGTACCAAGTGAATCAGGAAGTGCTTGTGAGATCTGGCTAAAACCGGCTGTTATGAGAGTCTCCACGGCTGTGGTACTGTCATTACCTGATGGCAATCTAGTACCCATGCAGCCGAATGCCTCGGCGATATGTTTATCTTCACAGATTGCCTGCCTGCCGCCATCGCTGGCAGGACTCAAAAGCCTGAGCCGCCTAGATAATGTCCTTGCCAGTGGCGAGCTACAGCGTATAAAAGCTGAACCACTGGCGGCTAACGTTACAAAGAGCCTCAGTGAAGGACTGCTACGTGATATGAGTGGTCATTGGGTTGAAGGTACGATGAGCAATGTGTTCTATCAGTTAGCAGATGAGCCTTTATGCGAATCTGAAACGCACCCTAGTGGCCACGAAGGTGTTGAGAACAAGCATGAGAGCTATCTAACAACAGGTCAATGGTACACCCCTTCCATGGAACAATCGGGCGTTGCTGGTGTGATGCGGCAAGTGCTCATTGATGCTTTGTCCACGACAAAATATCCAGTGGTGATACGGTCGTTATCAGATGAGGACTTGCCTAGGTTGACGCGGTTATTCTTTTGCAATGCGCTG
This sequence comes from Psychrobacter sp. UBA2514, assembly GCF_002341255.1. Taxonomy (NCBI): domain Bacteria; kingdom Pseudomonadati; phylum Pseudomonadota; class Gammaproteobacteria; order Moraxellales; family Moraxellaceae; genus Psychrobacter; species Psychrobacter sp. UBA2514. Next base: position 7,952 of record NZ_DDNS01000050.1, on the reverse strand, counting down.
CGCGGCATCATGCCTATTAGCAGTTTGACGTTATTGTCAGGTGATATTGTGGACTTTAAATCTGTTTAGCTGTTATTTTCTTTATTTAATAAACGATAGAAATGTTGTTTAAAAAACTCTTTTCTCCCTTCATGTTGTAGGTCTTCATAGCGCGCTTGGCTAAGCTGTAAATATACAGTTTCCTGCTCAATACCAATAAAACGTCTTTCTAAGACATTACCTGCGATACCTGTTGTTGAAGATCCAGCGAAAGGGTCAAGTATCAAAGCATTTTTTTTAGTAGAGGCTAAAATCATCTGTGCCAATAATGCCAAAGGTTTTTGCGTAGGGTGCTTACCACAAGATTTTTCCCATTTAGCAATTGCTGGCAAGCGCCACACATCTTTCATTTGCTTATCGTTATTGAGTCGTTTCATCAAGTCGTAATCGAAATAATGTGGCACTTTAGGATGTTTTCTCGCCCAAATAATGAACTCTGTAGAATGAGTGAAAAACCGACAAGAAAAATTAGGCGGTGGGTTGGTTTTTTCCCAAGTTATAACATTAAGTATTTTAAAACCAAGCTGCGGCAAAATACGACCCAGAGTAAAAATATTGTGATGTGTACCACTGACCCATAATGTCGCATTATCTGCCATTTTCTCTCGGACAGCAAAAAGCCATTCATAGGTGAATAAATAAGCATCATTGTCACTGACAAGCTTGTCCCACTGACCTTTATTGACTGACTGGACTTTACCGTTTTTGACTGTTAAACCATCATGGAATGTACTGGTCAAGAGAAAGCGCTCTACTATTATCTATACGCTTATACATTAATGTTCACAAGGACTGAGAGCTACTTTTGGTTTGAGCTAGCTACTCATCCTCTTCTACGCCAAAGATAATAAATTCAGTATCAAGCATATCATCAGGTTCTAAAATAATATCCTCGCTTCTATACATTTCTCGCGCTTTTAGTAGAGCAATTTCACCATCTTCTGCAACCACTTCTATAAGTGCACTCATCGTTTCGATTACTTCTATTTGATAAGTATTTGAACCGCCTGTCTTTATCATAAATATCCTCAATAATTAAAGTCTCTCATATATCACTTCAGTTATTTATACCAATTAGATTAGCAAAAGCCCTCAAAAGAAGTGATCGTCTTTTGTTACGCAGACTTGTGCCATAAAGCAAATCGATCAATGATCCTTTTTCAATAGAAATTTTTAAAAGGACAATATCGCATGCGTTCGGTATATAAAGATCAACGAATTCCACTACAAGTTCGTAGATTGATGATATTTAATAAAGTTTGCTGTGTAGCAAAAGAAAATCCTGATGAAGTAATTCACTTACCTTGCTATTCACAGATAGCATTTAGTATTGTTTATTCTAAGAAAGATAAAAAATACACAGCGTTTGGAAGTGTGTTTAAGTATGCGCATACCCGTCAAGAAGTCATTGAACAAGGTTTAGATAAGCAGTTTCATGAAGATACTGTGATGTGTGCAATCACAACCGAAAGACAAGCTTTTACTAAAGTTTCTCGCACTCCGTTAGGGCTGTTAATGAGCTGGAATAAACAGGTAAAAAATCGAGCTTATACCTGTCTCGATGGCAATGTGAAATACTTTTTCAAAGTAAATGATGAGCTAGAGCTAGATTATCCTCCTCACAAGTTTTACGGTCGTTTGGTTGCTGCCAAAGGTTTGCCATTATGGGATGATAAGTGTTCTTAGTATAACTTTTGATAATGGCCACGGCTTATAAATTCAATAATGCCTTTATCTCGTAATACCTGTAACTGTTGGCGAATTTTATCTTTTACGTGGTTGTTTTCAGGATGTTTGAGCTGTAACTCATCAGCAAAAGCATAAACCTGATTCAGAGAGAAGTGAGCATCAAGTCGATCGATACATTGCCAAACATCTAATGTCCAGCCACGCGACTCTATAGATTGCGTGCGTAAAAATAGGGTTTTTTGGAATTGCTGGGTAACCGACTCTTTATCCATAATTTTTTGGTCTTTGACCAAAAAGACTTTGCCTGACTCTGGCACTTTTCGTAAGTCGATATTACAACCCACCCAACCTGCGCGTTTGGCAGTCACTGATAATGGTTTGCGCTTAACAATAATATCGGGCGTAAAGAAATGCTTGGGAATAATGAGAAAGTTATTAACGGCGTATGCTTTTGAGTAGGTCAAAAAGAAAAAACTGGGATTGTCCTTACTATTGATACGCTCAACCATCGTCTTATAAGCGCCATCATTAACGATGTTGCTTAACTTGGCTTTTTTACTTTTTAGCTCATATTGCTCATTACAGTGCGCGCAGTAAAAATCAGCAACAGGTTGACCGTTAGCAAATTCAGTCAAAGGCTGCTCGCTACAATTAGGACAGTAACCATTTTCTGTTACCCATGTTTCACTGAGAACACGAATAATCTGTGATTTAGAGTGATAGTTTTTGGCGAGTCTTTGGTCAAAATATAGATTCATAATAGAGTGTCAGCATCGATGGACAGTGATAAAAATACCAGTAAAAGGTGGGAATGTTGAGCCATATAAATCAGTGTATAGACCAAGTTAATGCATAAGCTAAGCAAATACCATTGAAAATCGTACGGTTCAGTGCTAAATTCTAGCAAACATCTGCCTCGCGAGTTGCCATGAGCAAGCCCACACCCAATACACCACCTGAACGTCCCAATAAGTCGCCATCGAATAAGCAAGATGGCACAGTCGAGGAGCGTGTAGACACCACGCTACCGGACGCGCAACCAGTGGTAGATAGGGTGCAAGACACGCCAGCGACCAATGTCTCACTGATCAGTGGCAACAGCAAACCGCGTCAATATAAAGTCAACAATCCCTCATTTTTTATGCAGCGCGGTTATCAAGTATTGCTGGTGCTAGGGCTCATTGCTGCATTTTTCTTAGTCATGGTGTATCAGACCTTGTTTGGTCGTATCGAGCAGCCGCAGCAAATGGTCACGATTGAGCAAGGTCAGACGTATTATGGCCTATTGCCGCAGTGGCAAAATCAAATTCCGCTATTTTCGGCCAGCGTAGCCAAGCTATATATTAAGTCGCAAGTCGATGCGCCTTTGCATGCAGGCATTTATCAATTACCTGAAAATCCAACCATTGCTGAGGCATTGCAAATATTAGAGCAGGGCGCAAAAGCAGCTATGGTAAAGGTGCAAATCATCGAAGGCAAAACCTCAAAAGACCTCTATCAAGCGCTGCGTGATAATGACAATATCGAAAAAGAAGTGCTGACCGCAGACAGTGATAATGCCAGCATTGCACAAGCGTTAGATTTGGCTGGTATATTGCCAGATAACGTGACCAACAGTAGTGATCCTATCGTCAATCATAATCTTGAAGGGTGGTTTGCGCCCGATACCTATTATTATGGTGAAGGGACGAGCGATAAAAAAGTGCTCACGGACCTATATAAAAGCCAGCAAAAAGCGCTGACTGATGCGTGGGAAAACCGTGCGCCTGACCTACCTTATAATAGCCCTTACGAAGCACTAGTAATGGCATCTATCATCGAAAAAGAAACCAGCGTACCAGAAGAGCGTCCGCTAGTCTCTGCCGTGTTTAGAAATCGCTTGGTTAAAAACATGCGTATGCAGACCGATCCGACCATCATTTATGGTATGGGTAGCCGTTATGATGGTAATATCCGCCGCAAAGACATCGATGAAAAAACGTCTTATAATACCTATCAGATTGATGGCTTACCGCCAACGCCAATCGCGCTGCCATCTGCTGCGTCTATCGAAGCCACCTTGCATCCTGCCGATAGCGACGCCCTTTACTTTGTGGCAACTGGTAACGGCGGACACAAATTTACCAATAGCTTGGCTGAGCACAACCAAGCGGTAAAAGACTATCTGAGCGTCATGCGCGAGAAAAAATCTCAAACACCGCCGCAATAAAGCACTTCTTTATCTCTTATAAAACGTATCGTTTATTGAGCGCTATAATCTAACGATAGCGCTCACCGATGACATAAGGTCATATCATGTCAGTATCTATACAGACCAACGCGCCATCCGCACAAACGAGTACAGCATCGTCCACGCTACCGGAATCAAATGCTTCACAAACGACGACCGCACCTATTGCAGGGCGGTTTATTAGTTTTGAAGGAACGGAAGGCGTCGGGAAAACCACGGCGATTGAACAGCTATGCTTGCAACTAGAGAAAAACGGTATTCACTACCTTCGTACGCGCGAGCCGGGTGGTAGTCCGTTTGCTGAGCGACTGCGCGATATATTGCTAGATCCTGCAACTGAAATTGAGGATGATACAGAGCTTTTATTATTATTTGCAGCACGCTGTGATCATATGCAGCAAGTCATCCTGCCTGCGCTACAACGTGGCACATGGGTTATTTGTGACAGGTTTACGGACTCTACTATTGCGTATCAGGGTTTTGGACGCGGACATGGCGATAAAGCGATGCTGACCAAAATTGAGACGCTGATCGAGCAGTTTGTGACGCAGTTGCCTGAGCTGACTTTATGGCTTGATTTACCTGTAGCAGAGGGCATGGCACGCGCCAATAAGCGCAGCGCAGCAGATCGCTTTGAGCAGCAGGCAATGGCGTTTTTTACTTGGGTACATACCGGTTTTAGTCAACTTGCAAGCTCGCATCCTGAACGTATCCAGCGTATCGATGCGTCAGGCAGTACTGATGAGGTGAGCGCGCGAATATGGCAGGCAGTCGTAGACAGATTTGATGTTGAATAATCATATTTGAGTGAGCATGTTTATCTTGTAAGTAGATTTAATAATCAAGCAGATATGATAAAAATAAAAAGCCCCAGCATGTCGCTGGGGCTTTTTATTGATGACAGTTTGTTATTTAACCAATTATGACGTTAGCGGTTAAATAACGATAGAGTTTATTTATCACTATTTTTGTCATTCAGCTCACTCTGTTTGGCTTCTTTCCCAACCGCGCCAGAAGCGTCGGTGTCAGCTTTGGCAGTCGAATGAGTAGCACTGTCTTGACCAGAGTCAGGGAGACGATTGGGATCAAGCGCTCCTTTTTTATTTTTAGGCGCGTTGCCATTACCATTGGCATTACTATTACTAGACGGCTTAGTCTTTGAGGTCGCGGTCGAGTTTGCTGTCATCACACCTGTGTTCGCTGTGTTGGTAGCCTCTGTTTTTGGTGCTACTGCCTTATCATCGGCCGCGACTGTCGCAGTATTGGACTTATCTATGGCGCTGTTCGCATTAGGGGCACTGGCGACGCTTTGCTCAGTATTTTGAGCCGTATTAGTTGGTGCCTCTGGCGCTGGTTTTTGTAGGTTATCGCTGCCCAGCTCTTTTTCTTTACGCTTTTCAGGCGCTTTTGAGCTGGACTCAAAATTGGCATCGGCGACCATACGCGCTTGCTCTTGTTTTGGTGTTACGTCCACTGGTTTTGGCTGTACTTCATCATCCACAACTAAGGAGATAAGCTTGCGATCGCGAGGCACCGTACCTTCGAACTTATCAGTAATGACGTGCAGCTTGCCTTCTTTGTCTATGGTATATAGCGGCACAAACTGCTTGTTATCCGCTTTATACTGCTCAAAGCTATAGCTGTCAGTGATGTTGGTGATTTTGATGCGGGCTTTTTTGGACAGCATACTAGCAAGCTTGGTATACGTCACATCTTTGCCAAATAGCCACTGTGAGTGAAAATTGGACTGCTTGTCGTCGCGCTCACTTTTGACTTTTTCATCACTGAACTTGAGGCGGTATAGCTTACGCTCGCCAAATTCATGACGATAATGAATCTCAGACAAGGTATTCATCTCTTTGTCCATACTCATGGCAAACAGACGCCCAATACCAATCAGATCAAGATGGTGATCAGCGTGATCAGAGATTGGGTTGCCAAAGTAAGTACGCAGTCCGCTCATGCGTGCGCGCGCGATATTGGTATAGTTATTATGGGCGACGATGACATCGAAGCCTTGCTCTTTAAGAGAGGTGGCGATGAGTAGGGCAATCGGGTTTGAGCCGACGATAAGAATACCGTTGGTCTCAGGCTCACGTACGCCCAGCAAGTTGCCGACCATCTTTGCGCCCAGACCCTGAATCATTACCGTACCGATGATGACCATAAATACCAATGGTACAAGCAGCTCAACGCCTTGAATATCATACTCTTGCAAACGAATCGCAAACAGGGATGAGATAGCAGCAGCGACGATACCGCGAGGGCCAATCCAGCTGATCATCAGCTTTTCATTGGTTTTGAGGTTGGAGCCGATGGAGGACGCCCATACTGATAATGGACGCGCCACAAACATGACAATAGCAAGGAGCACCAGACCTACAAATCCTACGCTCAATAAACTTGCCAGCTCTACACGAGCGGCCAAAATAATAAATAGCACAGAGATCAGTAGAACGGTTAAAGACTCATTGAACTCTAGAATCGTCTCGCGTGGGAATTTTGGCCAGTTTGCCAAAGCCACACCCAGTACGGTCACAGTCAATAATCCTGATTCATGCTCCAAGTGATTTGATACCGAAAACAAGACCAAGACGAATGCAAGGGTAAAAACATTGCGCAAAAACTCAGGAACCATATGGCGCCGCATGAGGAACGCCAGTAACCAAGCGCCTGCCATACCAAGTGCCGTTGCCAATACGACAATTTTGGCAAATAGCAAGATACTACTGGCTTCACCGCCTGAGATGATATATTCATAGACCAATACCACGGCAATTGCGCCGATTGGATCAATGATAATGCCTTCCCATTTTAGGATATTAGAGATGGTTTTATTGGGGCGTACGCTACGCAACAGCGGCATAATGACCGTCGGACCGGTCACGCAGACCAGCGCACCAAACAGGAGTGCAATCAATGGGTCGACATCGAATAGCAAATAAGTCGACAGCGCCACGATAGCGATGGTGATGAGTACACCAATCGAGACCAGCATTTGCACCACAGTACCATGCTGCTTGATCTCATCAAACTCTAGCGTTAGCGAGCCCTCAAATAGAATAATTGCCACGCCCAAAGAGATAAAGGGGAACATCAGCTCACCTAATACCAAATCAGGGTCAAACACCCCCAGGACTGGTCCGATGATAATGCCAATGAGCAATAAAAATAAAATGGACGGTTGCTTCAAATACCAAGCCAGCCATTGGGCGGCAATGCCAATCCCAACCACGCCGGATAGCAATAGGGCGGTATCCATAAATTAATCCTTTTGTAATCTTGTCATATTTTATATCTATCCATAGCTGCTATAAGATAGTCGCTACCGTTCGTTTATGATCAATTGTTATCATTACTGATTATATCTGGGTCATCACATTGATAGCCATCATGAATCGCAACATGAGCTTGAGATGATATATACACTATAAAGTAGCAAGGGCAAAAGCATTCTTAGACAAATAACAGTGGTCTAAAAATGCAAAAGATGGAAAACAGGGATGATGATAGCAAGCTTGATAAACGAGTAGTCGATAGCATTTTTACTAATTGACTTTTGTTTGTTTTATGATTTGTTTTGCTTGCTATCATAACATGATTTGATTCATATACATGTATATAGAGCCTGCCACGATATCAGCGCGCAGCCACAAAATTGTACAAAGTCAGTATGAAATAACCATGCCTTGGGTTATCCTGCATTATGTAAATAATGGCAAGATAACGTTTTGTCCATCATACAGTAGCTACGTTGGTCATGCACGCCGCTAAAACAACAATAATATGACGTCAATCAGAGACCGTATATTGGCGCTGAGGGTTTATGTTTACTAAAGCCAACAACCCTGGTTTTGATTAAAATAAATATAAAAACGGGGCTGACATGATCGTTACTATATCAGCCTAGCGATAAAACATATATGAAATCGATGCATAGCACGAATACCATCGTGTAATATGAGTATAACGATATAGTCAATCCTAAATAAAA
>NZ_DDNS01000032.1:0-12777 GCF_002341255.1 Psychrobacter sp. UBA2514 | reverse complement strand
GCAATATCGGCAGGTACTTCAATTGGACAGGCGCTTCCGCAATATTCGCAGCACACATCATCTAAGCAAGCGTAGCATTGGCTTACGGTTTCAAATAATACATGCGTATTAATGCTATATTTTTGACAAAGAAAATGGACATAATCCATATAACTCATTTTATGGTTATAGGCCCAATAATCCTCACAGACCCGTTTGTCCCAAGCGTTTTGTGTCATGCTCCATTCAATGCTGATGCCCACAACGTACTCCTTTTTAATGACCTGATACCTACGATTAGCATTCCCTTTTTACAGTAATGATATCTATTGAACCAGTCGTGCCTATCATCATTAGCTAGCTATTGAGCAGCATTGTGGCTGTTTTTACTGCTGGCCGTTGATTTTGCACCTACACCGATGACCACAATGGCGCGATTTATTGCGCTCATGCTTAATATCATTGGGTTTAAAGATGTGATAAAAGCGCGGCACAAGATAGTGCTAAGAAAACGAAAACACCACGCCCCTTAATGGGGCTTTTTTTTGGAGCTGAATAAATGCGGGAATCAACAATCAAAAACCTACAAGCCACGATGAAATCGCATGGATTTTATGAAGGACTAGTAGATGGCAACTGGGGTAATCAGTCACACGCAGGGTTTTACGCCATGGCAGAGGCTGCGATACATTGCAAAGCGCATAGCGATGACGATGCGGTAAATAATGAGATTAAACCAGCAGAGCCAACGGGTAAATACAAACTATCAGCTAAATCACTGGCGCGGCTTGACGGCTTGCATCCTGATTTGGTAAAAGTCGTTAAACGGGCGATTGAGATCACAACTGTAGATTTTAGTGTAGGCGAGGGCTTGCGCTCAATCACGCGGCAAAAAGAGCTGTATACGCAGGGCGCTACTAAGACGATGAACAGCCGCCACTTAACCGGCCATGCTGTCGATTTGTTTGCGCTCGATGAAGCTGGCAAAGTTACATGGGATTGGGATTATTACCTCCCTTTAGCTTCTGTTGTGAAGCAAGCTGCTACGGAATTAGGCGTCACGATTGAATGGGGCGGCGATTGGAAAACATTTAAAGATGGGCCGCATTACCAGTTGCCGTGGTCAAAATATTCAAAGTAATCTGAGATAAGCCCTGTCATTAATTTGGCAGGGCATTTTTTTGTGTCTGCGATTTAGTTTGATCTACCTTAAACATCTCAACAACGATTACTATATGATTACTTTTTTCACACCGATAGAAAATAGAACAAAACAGCAGACAATAAAAAACCCTTACAAGCCAATGCTTATAAGGGTTTAAATATGGTGGGCCCAGTATCAACCATATTTAAATATTAACTTATTGATTTTAATGTCTTTATTCGTAAATATTTCTGCTTATACCAACGGTTATACCAACAATTGAATCGAATTATAGATTGATTTTCCAATCAATACTGCAGTAAGTTTGGTCTTAAAATTAATTGTTGTTTATTGTTAAATATAGGTAATATGCTAATTGCAGAATATAACTTATTCTAACTGTATCTTAATATCATTCAGATAATATGTGGGGAAGTAAAATACTAGGAAATCGTGTATATATTCTTACCCCACAGTGGCAAGCAGTTAGGAAGGTGTTTCCTATATTAGTGAGAATTCAATATTCCAACGTCCAGCTTCATTATATTCACCTTTAGCATTCAACTTAAAATATCGGTTTTTATTAGTATCTGAGGTTAGTTGATAGGTTACACCACATTGCGAGTTTAAGCATTGCGCGATAAAGGTACGATTGGTTGCTCTTGGTTCAAACCCCGATATTAATAGCGTCACCTAAGAAAAATAAATTTCATACTCCAGCCCTCTACACTATATAGATAATAGCATATAGAGCTTTTATAACTTATCAGAGTAAGGTTGATTCATGGCATATGCAGATATTGACGATATTTTAAACACCATAATATTGAGGAGTTTACTACCTAATAAGTTATAGTTTTAATAAGAACTTGATCTACTTGAGCGTTAACTATTTCTAGTATCTATCTCAATTTTGAGCATAGCTAGACTATAAAACTGACGACATCAGTGTATTTATAAAGATTCTAATGCTTGCTGGCATGCTTGAGCTAAATAAGGGTCAATACTGTCCTGTTTAAGCAGCCATTTAATATAGCCAGTACCTTCAGAGCTAGCAGCTAAATCTGCAATAGCCTCACCCTTGTGCTTACCAAAGCTTAAATGCGTGGGTATACGCGCCATTTCACTAAATTCATATAAGCTTTCCACATCATTTATCTCATGACCTTGGCTATTAGCTAAATCAATCAGACTACCAAGCACCAGCTCAGTGAAGTAAATATCAGCAATGGCAGCATGTGCATCTCTTGCTTGAGCGCGCGCTATATAACGGTGAAAGTAATAGAGGAGGTATACTAGCTTATGACTCTCAAGCGTAGGAAGCAGGTAGTTAGCCATCGCATTAGTACATATCAGATTAGGAGTATGGGTCACGCCAGCATTTTTCAGAACGGTCATATCAAAATCAATATTATGACCAATCAAGTACTCAACACTGTTAGATAGTCTAAAATCAGTATGAGGCGGCTCATCTGCCACATCCTCATCACAGATATGTGATATTGCCATAGAGCCCAAGCTGATTTCTTTTAGAGGATTAAAGCGCTTCGCTCTTGGTGCTTGCAATACAGTCACCTTGGAAAGTACCCTAAGCATGCAAGATAGAACCTTAATATGTGGTTGCTCCAAATATGAGGTTACTCACTTTTCAAGATATTTCACCATTTAAAAATTATTATTACGTTTTTTAGTAAACGGCTAAACTCAAGCTTCAGAAATTGTTAATCTATTTCGGGCTTACTAATCGCGCGCCATAATATAATGAACAGCTCATCGAAGTTATCATTCAGAGGAGCTGGGTTTCTCCGTATAATATGCATTAATCCTAAGCGGCTAATAAAGCCTATAAACACATCAAATAAAGTAAATAAAGGCACCGTATCATTCAATATGCCTTGTTCCTGCCCATCTCTCAACACCTGTAAATAAGAATCAACTAACTCTTTATTATCATAAATGGCAATTTCGCGATAACGCGAAACTGGCACTGCTGTGGACAATACCATCATAGCATCTGGGCTTTTATCAATAAAATCGAAAAATACCCAAAGAGTTTTACGAAGGCGATCTTTAACACTATCAATACCTTGCAAATGATCAATCATACGGATCGCTAAACGTCCTAACACTCTATTTAAAATAGTGTAAATGATGGTTTGCTTGTCCCCAAAATAATTATACAAAGTTTTTAATGACATATTTGCTGCATTTGCTATCTGTATCATGCTCACTTCGGAGGGATCATGATTTGAAAATAACAACAGCACTGCTTTTTCAAGTTTGTTTAAGGTTGCTGGTCGCATAGCTGATATTGGTTTTAATTGTTTGTTCCTCAGTTTACTCTTCAAAGCCTTGCCTGCCATTTTCACATTCTCCAATTCATAGTTTGCATTTTGTTATCCTCTAATTTTTCTATTAGCCTGTATATAAATCGCCGATTGAACAAGTTTGCTATTTAGAAAAATATCTCCTGAATAAAGTATATGAGGATAATCTATATTATCTTTATTGTATAATTGATTGCAATATGTATTGCAACTGCATAATATAATTCCTACAAACCTTATTTAATAAGTTTTTATAGGTTATATAAAATGATAATATTTATTATCATTATTTTATATAATGCGATTATGAAATATGAAAACCAGTATTTTGAAGGTTTTCAAACACACTAAACTAGGAAAGGAAGCCATGACCATGTTAATGACAGAAGAGCAGAAAATGGCCACTGACGGCTTGCGTAAAGTTCTGGATAATGAAATTGAACCAAAGCTGCGTGCTCACGGAGAAGGTTTCATTCCTAAAGAGATGTTAAAAGGCTTTGTTAAGACTTTGACAGAATACGGCCTAATCAAAGCGCCCTTTCCTGAGAGGTGGGGTGGTTTAGGCTTGGATTGGGTGACGCACTTGTTACTTTGGGAAGAAGTGGGTGTTAGCTCAATAGATTTGGCATTACCTATCCTAATTAATGTTTCTGGCGCTGATCTGTTGATTAGAAATGCTCCAGAGCATATCAAAGAAAAGTATGTGCCGGGTCTGCTTTCAGGTGATTTGTTTATAGGCATCGGGATATCTGAGCCTGACGCAGGGTCTGATGTAGCTGCCGCAAGGACTCGAGCAGTGCGTGATGGCGACGACTGGATTATCAATGGAGAAAAAACCTGGATCTCAAACGGCGAGCATATGGATATCTTTATATGCACATGCAAAACTGCTGAGGGCGAATTGACCCATATTTTGGTAGATATGACCACATCAGGCATTGAAGTACGCGGTATTAAAAAAATGGCTTTAAATGGTCAGTCAACGGCACAAGTATTTTTTGGTGATGTGCGAGTCCCTGTGAGCAATACTATTGGTGAATTGGGCTCTGGGTTGAAGAATACGCTTGTGACTTTTGAACGTGCGCGCTGTCATATGGCAGCTTGGGGTTACTCTATTGCTCGTAGATCAATGGAAGAGTCTATTAAGTATAGCCAAGAGCGTTTCCAACACGGCAAGTTGATCGCGGGTCATCAATTAATAGCGGATAAAATCGCTGATATGGCTACTAAAATAGATGCCTCTAGATTACTAACGCTAAGAGCCGCCACTATGATCGATCATGGTATACGTTGTGATAAAGAGTGTGCGATGGCTAAATGGTATAGCACCGAAATGGCGGTCAAAGTTTGCCGTGATGCTGTGCAGATTCATGGCGGCAATGGCGTTACCAAAGAGTATATTGTTGAACGTTTAGCTCGAGAAGCAATTATTGGCACCATCCCCGATGGCACTACTGAAATCCAAAAGTTATTGATAGCGCGTTCGCTGACTGGTATTCAAGCCTTTAGATAAATTTACTCGACGCAATAGTGTCCCAATAAGAGAAAGTATGGGTAAAACAAAGCTGAGTTTTTTAATCAACTAGTAATAAATAGTACTGAGTCAGTAGCCAGTCAGCAAGTTGTAAGGAACATGCTTAATCGACCTAAACCGTGGGTTAATGCATAACAATTAGCTTGACCTGAACGATTAGACTGATTTTAACGATTAAAAAACTCTTAGTATCTGGTTTATTGATGTATGCCAAGGAGAGGCCATCATGTTTAGTACCATTGCTATTATCATAACTTTACTGTTATTGATGTTCTTTGCTTATCGTGGATATTCTGTGTTGATTTTGGCGCCGATATTGGCAGTGTTAGCCGTATTTTTATCAGGTGATTTTTTAAGCAGTATCCCTGCTTATACCGATATATTTATGGGTGGATTAAGTGGATTCTTACTCAAGTTTTTCCCAATATTTTTATTAGGTGCTATGTTTGGGCGCTTAATGGGAGATTCGGGAGCGGCCACAGTCATTGCTAATGCGATCGTCAAGAAGTTAGGGTCAAGCAAAGCTATTCTAGCCATTATTTTAGTATGTGCATTATTAACTTATGGTGGGGTATCTGGTTTTGTTGTAGTATTTGCTATCTATCCGGTAGCCAAGAACTTATTCAAGATTGCAGATATTCCTAAGCGTCTAATCCCAGCAGCGATTTCGGTAGGGTCTTTTACTTTTACCTTGACGGCACTGCCAGGTACACCTGCTATTCAAAACGCTATTCCTATTCCTTACTACAATACCAATCTTTTTGCCGCTCCTATCTTAGGTGTTATCGGCGGGATAATTATGTTCGTGCTGGGTTGGTGGTGGGTACAGTCACGAGCAAACAAAGCTAAATCGGCTGGTGAAGGTTATGGTCAGCATAAGGATGGTTTCGAAGGGGGTATTAATGTTGCGAAAAGTGATATTTCTCAAAATAATACCACTCAAGGCGAAGAGTTCGTAACGGGTCATACAGTTAAGGAAAAAGCCCCAATTTCATTTACGATGGTTATCATACCGCTGATATTGGTTATTGGGATTAATGCGTTACTGGTTTACGCTATCTTTCCTTCGATTGACTTCAGTGCGCTACAGACTCAGTTCCCTGATCTGAATATTGCTGGCTCATTAGGATTATGGTCTATTATTATCTCGTTAGTTATTGCCTGTTTGGTCTTGATTATAATGCGAGTTGGGCATTGGCACAATCTACAAAAAACTATTAATAATGGTACGTATGACTCCATGTTACCTATTTTCAATACCGGCTCTGAAGTAGGGTACGGTGCTGTCATTGCTTCGTTAGCAGGCTTTATCATTATTCGCGACAGTATTTTAAATATAAGTCCTAATAATCCATTAATTTCAGAAGCTATAGCCATGACGACGTTGGCAGGAATTACTGGTTCATCGTCTGGCGGTTTAAGCATTGCCTTAGCGACTCTAGGTGAAGATTATCTACGCATGGCCGTCTCAGCAGGTATTGATCCAGAGCTGATGCATCGAGTCGCCGTTATGGCCTCCGGCGGTCTAGACAGTCTGCCGCATAATGGTGCTGTAATTACTATGCTAGGTATTTGTGGTCTTACTCATAAGCAGGCTTATCTCAACGTGGCGGCGGTTACTATTGCTATCCCGATAATTGCCATCATTGCTGTTATTACCTTAGGAACTGTCTTTGGTTCATTCTAAGCAGCTTGATTAATTATGAGATGTTTACTTAATGATAAATAATAACCAAATATTAATAGAGACATATGCTGCCAATACGCATACCAATAATAGCGCTTTCAAAATTAACGTTCGATAGGAGAACCATACATGAAATTACATATGGAAAATAACGCTTTAGAATTTAAACAAGTAGGGCCAGCGGCTTGGATTACCTTGAATAGACCTGCCGCTATGAACGCCATTAATCTTAATATGATAGATAAGTATGAAGAGCTACTGCCAAAGATTGCTGAAGATAGCAGTGTGAAAGTATTGGTCATTACCGGTAATGGTACAGCCTTTTGTGCGGGTGCGGATCTTAAAGAAATCTTAGTCTCAAACGATGGCCCTGCAGGCGAAGCAGATTTCATTGATCGCTTAACCGTTAACGTGCTTGATGTACTACGTAACTTCCCTAAGCCAGTTATTGCAGCTATTAACGGTATTACTATGGCCGGTGGTTTAGAGACTGCTATGTGTGCGGATATTGTGATAGCTGCAGACAGCGCGCGCATAGGGGACGCTCATGCTAATTATGGCGTCTATCCAGGAGCTGGTGGTGCGGCAGTATTACCAAGATTAATTCCACTTAATGTTGCAAAGTATTTACTTTTCACTGGCGAAACCCTTTCTGCAGAAGAAATGAGAGGCTATGGCTTCGTTAATAAAGTTGTTAGCCCCGATAGCTTGCAAGAAGAAGTGCAAAAACTAGCAGAATTAATAGCGGAAAAAAGCCCTATAGCGCTAAAAAGAATGAAAGTAGTTGCTAATGCCAGTGCAGACAAATCGCGTGATGATGCGTTGCAACAGGAGCAAGTGTTGTTCCGTGCTCATATGCGCTCTTACGATATGCAAGAAGGTCTCACCGCGTTCAGTGAAAAGCGTAAACCAGAGTTTCGCGGCTATTAACTTAAGTTATTTTTCAAATAATTTTTAATCAGAAAACAAGGGAATGAATCATGAATTTAACCAATAAAGTTGTCGTTATCAGTGGTGGTGCCTCAGGATTAGGTTTAGCTACTGCTCAATATATGGTACGCAATAAAGGGGCTAAGGTAGCCTTATTAGATATGAATCAAGAAGCAGGTGAGGCTGCTGTTGCCGATCTTGGCAAAGATAAAGCCATGTTCTGTCGTACGGATGTGACTTCTGAAGAAGATGTCGATAACGCTATTGCTGCCATCATAGATGGGTTTGGCGCTATCCATGCCGACATCAACGCGGCAGGTATTGTAGCTCCAGCGAAGATTCTAAATAGAGAAGGCAAAGCTTCGGCATTAGCGAATTTTAAAGCAGTAATTAATGTGAATTTGATTGGGCTATATACCGTCATGTCAAAATGTGCTGAAAAAATGGCACTAAATGAGCCTGATGAAAAAGGCGAGCGTGGCGTTATTGTGAACGTCTCTTCTGGTGCTGCTTGGGAAGGCCAAATTGGGCAGAGCGCCTACGGAGCGTCAAAATCTGGCGTTAACGGTCTCAATATACCGGCAGCGCGTGAGTTCGGAAAATTGGGTATTCGAGTTAATTCCATTGCTCCAGGCATGTTTGCGACCCCTATGGTGGAGTCGCTTGATGCAAAAGTTAGTGAAGCTCTTATTGCTATGTGTGAAGCACCTAAACGTATGGGTAATATGGAAGAGTTTGCCTCTACTTGTGCATTTCTAATTGAAAATAGCTACATGAATGGTCGCTATATTCGTCTCGATGCTGCGACGATACTGCAGGCTAGATAATAGAAGGCAGTTTTATGAGTACTCAGCAAGGAAGTTACATTACGCCACCAGAGTTTGGTGAGTTGCTAGTCGTTAGTGACGGAATATTATGGACTAGATTTAAAATACCTAGCAAGTTGGATCATATAAATATTTATTTGATTAGGGATGTAGATGGCTGGTTCGTGATTGATTCAGGTCCTGCCTCCGATGAAAACCGTGACTTGTGGAAAAGCTTAATACAGAACTTACCTAGCCCCGCGAAAATTACCGGTATCTTAATCACTCATTCACACCCTGATCATATTGGACTGGCTGGCTGGTTGGAGGATTATAGCGATGCACCCTTATATATCTCCGAAAAGGAGATTTTACAGGCAAGGCTTGAGAACCGTTATCGCAGTACTAAAGATTACAGTGACTTGCCACATTTCTACAGTCGTATGGATGCCTCACTAGAAGACATGCAAAGTCTGGAGGAGGTTTGGGAGTACTTAGATATGATGTTTGGTTCGTTGCCCACCGAGGTAAATATTGTCAAGTCTGGCGATACGATTGAAATAGGGGGCGAGTCATGGCATCTTTGGTCGGGTTCGGGGCATTCTATAGAGCATATTTGTTTACAAAAGGCTTCGGGAGAGGTGATGATTTCAGGTGATCAAATCATCGAACATATCACGCCCTACGTTGGCCTAAATTATATGAGCCAAGAGACCGATCCTTTAGCCGGTTGGTTAGCAGGTCTGAGCGATATGATTGATTGGATAAGTACGAATGCACTGGTCTTACCCGCACATAATAAGCCGTTTTATCATGGGGATGAAAGAGTTCGTGAAGTGTTGCAGCACCATCAAACCTCGTTAGATAAACTGCGGAAAAACCTCGACCAATGGCGCACTGTCAACGAGTTAAGTTCGGTATTGGGATGGGCAAAGAAAAAAGGTTTTGCACGTTGTTTAGCGCTTGAAGAGACGTTCGCTCACGTTACTTATTTGGTGAATACTGGAGAAGTAGTTTGCGAGACTGCAGAACTATCCGGTGTCTTGTACTACCAGTTAGCTTAAACAATTATATTTTTTAGAGATCGTCTAAAAAGTTATAACCTTTGGTTTCATGGTAAATGTAAGAGATTCGATAGCAGGATTAGGCTGTAAAGATAAACAAGGGACTACCACTTATTAAGGATAATAAACATGTTAATTAATTTTAGTAATCATATGGCAGCACTCGCGCAGCGTTACGGAGATCGTGAAGCCTTAGTAAATATAGAGCGTAACCGCAGATATACTTTTTCTGAATTTCACCTCTTATCCAATCAAATCGTCAATATGATGGTCAGCTTAGGATTAGGTGTTGGCGATCGCTTTATCAATATTCTGGATAATGACAATCTATCATTGATTCATGCTCCAACTATTTTTAAAGGCGGCGCTACTGGTGCCTTCACCAATTTTAGAGATTCGCTTGAAGAGCATACTTGGCAGGTGGCGGCTGCTAATGTGAAAGTTGCATTTATTGAAACGTCATTACTCAAAACACATTATGAAATGTTAATAGGGCAAGGCATTACTATCGTCGTTATGGATAAGCCAGAAGATAGCTTAGAGGGTGTCCTTTATTTTTGGGAGCTAGTAGATCAGGCCCCTGATCATAATCCTGATTTTGAATTAGATGATCGTGAGCATTGTGCGCTGATTCGCTTTACTGGTGGTACGACTGGCAAAGGTAAGCCAGCTATGTACTCTATGGATAATTGGTTCAGCTGCCGTGATACGGCCTTTGCTTTTGATGACAAGGATATATGGGCCGATGAACCAAGATGCATTCACGTAGCGCCTATCAGTCATGGTAGTGGCATGCTTGTATTGCCAACGTTATATTCGGGTGGCTGTACGATTACCCAAAACAGCCCTGATTTGAATGCTTACTGCGCTAATATTGAAAAAGAAAAGGCTACGCTGACATTCTTAGTGCCTACCATACTTTATCGCCTGCTAGAGATTGAGTCTGATTTAAGTACGCTTAAGTATGTGGTTTATGGCGCAGCACCTATGAGCCCAGGAAAACTCAAATTACTTCAGGCAAAGCTAGGTAATATATTCATACAGGGATATGGGTCTACCGAGCACTTTGGTTTTGCATTGAACATGAGCACCCAAAAACATATTATAAAAACAGAAGTGGACGAAGTTCGATTAGGTTCCGCTGGTCAACCTACACCTAGTGTTGAGTGTGTTATCGTTGACAGTGAAGGCAATACACTGCCACAGGGCGAGACAGGAGAGCTCTGGGTACGCTCACGTAGTGTCTGCCAAGGATACCTGAATGCCCCTGAGCTTACCGCTGAGGAATTCCATAATGGATTTTGGAAGTCGGGTGACTTAGGTTATATGGATAAAGAAGGCTTTATTTATCTTGTCGACCGCAAAAAAGACATGATTATCTCAGGTGGTTTTAATATTTATGCCAATGAAGTCGAGTCTGCTCTTAATAGCCATGCGGATGTCTTTCTAGCTGCAGTAGTAGGTATCCCTCATGAAGAGTGGGGTGAGGCTGTACATGCTGAGGTTATTCTTAGAGACAATGTTAGCTTGACAGATCTTGAGCTCATTGCGCATGTTAAAAACCTGATTGGTAGCTATAAAGCGCCAAAAACTATCTTAATTGTTGAGCAGATTCCCACTAGTGTGGTTGGTAAAGTGCTACGTAGAAAGGTGCGTGAAAAATACTGGAGCGAGGCTCGTAAAATCTCTTAGTAAGGTACTTGATATTCACAGCCTAGTCTTTACAACTGGTGTTGATGGATAAATATTTACTTTCTAAAATTAATTCAAAGGAATGACCTATGAGTGACATTTATATTACTGGCGTTGGCATGACCAAGTTTGGCCGTCATATAGAGCGCAGTTATAAGGATTTGGTGCGTGAAGCGGTAGAACAGGCATTGACCGATGCCGGTGCTGAATTGGAGCAAGTTAAGCAAGCTTATTTTGCTTCCTGTGTTATCGGCTTTATGCAGGGTCAACACATGATTCCTGGTCAGGTAGCTTTACGCTCGATGGGCTTTCAAAGTATCCCAATCTTTAATATCGAAGGGGCTTGCGCGTCTTCTAGTACCGCCTTACATTTAGCAGCGATGGCGATCAAAAGTGGCTCGTGTGATATCGCTATTGCGGTAGGAGCTGAAAAAATGATCAATGAGGATAAGGCTAAGATGTTTGCCGCTTTTGACTCAGCTTGGGATGTAAGTACGGTTGCGGATAATCGGGATACCTTATTGGCGATGGGCGCAGGCTTTGAATGTCCTGAAGGCTCGCAATCTCCGAAACCGTACTCGATGTTTATGGATGTATACGCCGCCTTTAGTCGCCATCACATAAATACTTTTGGTACTACGCAAAGACAAATCGCGGCTGTCTGTGCAAAGAACCATACCCACTCTGTGCATAACCCACTGGCTCAGTATCAACGACCTTATACGATAGAAGAGGTATTGGCAGCACCACCTATCACATATCCGCTCACTCTGCCTATGTGCGCGCCCATCTCTGACGGTGCTGCGGCTACGGTCTTATGTAATGCGGAAGGGTTAAAGCGTCTAAAGGGTGATGCTAAACGTGCCATCAAGCTATTGAGTAGTGTCGTGCGCTCAAGCTCAGATCGCAGTTTTGAGGATTATAAAAACCACCTTACTGCGCTTGCTGCTACCGAAGCTTATGAAAAGGCGGGCGTCTCTCCGGCCGACGTAGATGTCGCTGAGGTACATGATGCTACGGCTATGGGAGAGATTATTCAGGTGGAAAATCTTCAACTGGTCGGTTATGGCGAGGCGGGTAGAGCAGCAGAAGCCGGCGAGCTGACAATCGGTGGCCGTGTCCCTGTCAACCCATCAGGCGGTCTTGAGTCCAAAGGACACCCGATTGGCGCAACCGGACTAGGTCAAGTCTATGAGCTGGTGACCCAACTACGGGGCGAAGCTGGCAGGCGTCAAGTAGAGGGCGCGCGAATTGCTATTCAAGAAAATGGTGGCGGTATTTATGGAGTAGAAGAGGCTACTGCCGTTATCAATATCTTTGCTATGCAGTAGTATTTAACTAACTCATTATTGGCATTGATAAGGATATCAACATATAACAGGGAAGAGAGGAATGATGCTTTATACAAAAAGGCTATCTGTAGGATTGGCTATGGTAGCAACCTGCGCATCTGCGCAAGCGATCGATATTGTGACAACGGGCGATACAACATTGAGTATCGGTGGTTATATCAAAGCAGAAGGGGTATTTAATTCGCCTGATGAGGGAGATTCGGAGTTTAAGGGAAACTTACGCCAGTCACGTATTAATGTGAAGACGACCAAGTCTGTGGAG
>NZ_DDNS01000039.1:32631-32780 GCF_002341255.1 Psychrobacter sp. UBA2514 | reverse complement strand
ACCCGTGATGGGTGCGAATAGACGTTTCATATGACGTATACAAAGGACAGGGTTTCAATCCACGCACCCGTGATGGGTGCGAAGCTTGATTTTCCAGTGACTAGAGGTATGACTGACGTTTCAATCCACGCACCCGTGATGGGTGCGAA
>NZ_DDNS01000039.1:27253-32485 GCF_002341255.1 Psychrobacter sp. UBA2514 | reverse complement strand
GCACCCGTGATGGGTGCGAATCTGGGGTGTCATAACCAGCGTCAAGATATAGAGTTTCAATCCACGCACCCGTGATGGGTGCGAACAGCTTTGCAAAAAACACGGAATCAAAACAAAAGTTTCAATCCACGCACCCGTGATGGGTGCGAATTGGCTTGCCACTTGATATAGAGGTTGAGCATGTTTCAATCCACGCACCCGTGATGGGTGCGAACTTATTTTATTTAGTAGTTGCGCTGCGTTTAGGTTTCAATCCACGCACCCGTGATGGGTGCGAAGATAGTAGCGCATCATCCGGCCATTACGGACCCGTTTCAATCCACGCACCCGTGATGGGTGCGAAGAGTCATTGCAGCCATGCCCACCACTCAATCAAGTTTCAATCCACGCACCCGTGATGGGTGCGAAATTGATAACCGAATTCTTTTTGCTCATCAGCAAGTTTCAATCCACGCACCCGTGATGGGTGCGAAGTTTGTGGATTGGTCGTCCAAAGCGCGATAAAGTTTCAATCCACGCACCCGTGATGGGTGCGAACTTTACTACAGCGATTGTTTGCAGCCAAACATTGTTTCAATCCACGCACCCGTGATGGGTGCGAAAGAGTAAAGCAGCGCAGACGGCGTGTGATAGCGTTTCAATCCACGCACCCGTGATGGGTGCGAAGCGCACGGTGTTTAATAAGCTAAACGGCTTCCGCGTTTCAATCCACGCACCCGTGATGGGTGCGAATTAATGGCCTTGACATTAATGGCCCACAAACCGTTTCAATCCACGCACCCGTGATGGGTGCGAAATCATTTCTATACCAGGTTCTATCTCTCCAGAGTTTCAATCCACGCACCCGTGATGGGTGCGAACCCTAAAGGCTTTAAAGACGGCGGTTACACTGGTTTCAATCCACGCACCCGTGATGGGTGCGAAGAGCCAAGCGGACGGTGGCGAGCATTGCGTCTGTTTCAATCCACGCACCCGTGATGGGTGCGAATGATACGCAAGCATGGCTTTCTAATTCACATCGTTTCAATCCACGCACCCGTGATGGGTGCGAACAGTAGTTTTTAAACGATCTGACACGGTTTACAGTTTCAATCCACGCACCCGTGATGGGTGCGAAGATAGGCACAGCCACAGGCAGACCATGGCGAAGTTTCAATCCACGCACCCGTGATGGGTGCGAAGATGAGTGTGTGCATTTCCCTGTTGAGCGATGGGTTTCAATCCACGCACCCGTGATGGGTGCGAACAAAGCCCTGTTCATGGCTCAACAGAGCAGCGAGGTTTCAATCCACGCACCCGTGATGGGTGCGAATAGGCTTTAGTCACGATATGCTAGACAGATTAATGTTTCAATCCACGCACCCGTGATGGGTGCGAATGGATGCTCCTTTGTTTCCCACATCAATATTTTTGTTTCAATCCACGCACCCGTGATGGGTGCGAATGACAAAAGCTGCACATAGACCGCCCGCTGTTGTTTCAATCCACGCACCCGTGATGGGTGCGAACAGTGGGACCAACTTAGAGACTGAGGATTGGCAGTTTCAATCCACGCACCCGTGATGGGTGCGAAGGGTAAAACCACGTTTGGACAAACCATCGTTCAGTTTCAATCCACGCACCCGTGATGGGTGCGAACATAATTACGATAATTTATAAGGGGTGCTAAAATGTTTCAATCCACGCACCCGTGATGGGTGCGAAGTAGGCCCTGCTCATGTAGTGCACGGACGCATCTGTTTCAATCCACGCACCCGTGATGGGTGCGAAGTCACACTAAGGCTGATTGGGCGTATCGCAGAGTTTCAATCCACGCACCCGTGATGGGTGCGAAGCCTAGTCGTGCTGTCTGAGTCATACGTGACAGTTTCAATCCACGCACCCGTGATGGGTGCGAAGAATACTAACTTTGGCTTTAGTAAGATGACCGTTGTTTCAATCCACGCACCCGTGATGGGTGCGAACAAATTATCGTAAGCGTACTTGACCTTTTCACGTTTCAATCCACGCACCCGTGATGGGTGCGAATTTGCGTGTGCTTTATTTCACGCTCCCATGCTTGTTTCAATCCACGCACCCGTGATGGGTGCGAAGTTGATGGTTTGCCGGACACACACGCTGAGAACGTTTCAATCCACGCACCCGTGATGGGTGCGAAAATGAATATCGAAAAGCTCGGAGATAGGGTTAGTTTCAATCCACGCACCCGTGATGGGTGCGAAAACTGCCCTGGATGCGATTCTGAAATAGACATGTTTCAATCCACGCACCCGTGATGGGTGCGAAGATTGTGTTTAAGTTTTCGAGACGCTCTCAGGTGGTTTCAATCCACGCACCCGTGATGGGTGCGAATAAAGGTTATGTATTAAGCGGTGATGGCATTGTCGTTTCAATCCACGCACCCGTGATGGGTGCGAAAGCCCCTAGTTTAAGTCGCTAATAAAGTTAAGAAAAAACCTCGGAATATGCGAATATCTAAACTGTAGGCGAATTTGGCAAACATCTTGCTTACCAAGTTTTTAATGTGAGAAAATAAAGGTAGTAAAATCAAGTTGTTAAATAGCATTGCGGTCCCTTTGCGAGTCTCCTAGAGATTTTATGTAAGCTATAGGTTCGCATTGACCTTATAACAGTCAAGTAGTAGGTTTAAAAGTGATTATTTATGATGATAACGGCTAAAATAGCAAGACATCGTTTAAGTCTAGCACAGGTTTTGCCCCAATGTGTTCTACTTTATTTTGCCAGTTTTTACCAAGATAATAATAGCGCAAACTATCAACGCTATGATCAATGATATCCTCAAGCGTGGCTCGAAGCATTGTCCATTCAGCAGGATTAACCTCAATCTCAAATACCGAATATTGCACCCGCTGTCCATAGTTCAAACAATGCTTAGCAATGTGGCGCAGACGTTTGGCACTCGATGCACCCTCTGAGCTGATATCGTAAGTGACCAATATCATCATAATGACCTTCCTTGTTTATTTATTCTTTATGCAGCAATTTATTTCCACAAAAAAGGAATATAAGCATCAATATCGCCCCTAATATGACGCGCCATAATTGTCGCCTGCAAATGCGGTAGTAAACCAAAGGGCACGCTTTCCTCAAACCATTCATGATAAATGGTTTGCTGCTTACGATCATGCCATGCCTTAAAAAATGTTTGTCTTGCTTCATCCTTGAGCCAAACTGCGCCATTCGCTTCAGTCTTAAAGTCTGATTTACCCAGCTGCTTTTTATTAATAAGTGATAATACAAAGCGATCCACGATAGGGCGAAATTCTTCTACCAAATCAAGAGCTAGTGACGGGCGTCCAGGACGCAGTTGATGAAATACTCCGCATGCAGGGTCAAGTCCTACGGTCTCAAGTGCACTACGACAATCATGAGTCATTAGAGTATAAGTAAAAGAGAGTAAGGCATTGACCGCATCAGTGGCCGGATTGCGAGTACGTTTAGGAAAGATAAAGTCAGGGTTGCGAATAAAATATGGAAACACACTAAAGTAAACGCTCGCCATCTCACCCTCACGGCCTAACAGGTCAGGTAAGTTTTGCGTAGTCAATATCTTATTGAGACCGCGCTCCAAACGCTGCTGTGCGCCATCCAAGCTTTTAATTGTAGGCTCATCTAGCTGGCTTTTATAATCGCGCAGATAGCGGCGAATGACTTGGCGTTGATTATGGACTTTACCTAAGATAATACTATGACAGATTGGCTGTACGCGCTCAGGGTCGTCACTGATGCGATATTGCTCACGGCGAAGGAGTACATTGCCACTGACAGCACCTTCGATACGCGCTTGGAACTTACCATATTGATTGAGATGAGTGATGGTAATGGCGTTATCGGTACAGTGTGCCATTAGTGCTGGTGATATTGACACTTGCCCAAAGCAGACAATCGCATCGAGCTTATGAATAGGGACGCGACCTTTGACCTCATAGTCGATATTCATAACGACGTTTTCGCCCTGTTTATTGAGCCATGCGCCTTGGGTTTGCACGAATAAAGTATTTTTGAGTGGACGCATGATTTTCCTTATAAAGACCAAAAAGTAGAAAGGCTAAAAAATAGCTAAGTTAGCAGTAAAGTACACAGAAGCGCTGATCCTTAATCTTCTAAGCTCATATTGATTTGTTTGCTAAGCCAAGTCTTAGCATTTTTATTAAAAATCTTTGGGTGACAGATATCTTTGAGCGAGCAATTGCGGCATTTACTGGTGCTGTAAGTGGGTTTTGGCGTCTGCCCACTTTCTATAATATGCCGACAGTCATTAATAGCATCTAGGGTAATTTTCCGCAGCTCCTCATCAAACTCAACAGCATGACGGCGACGTGTCTTGCCATAAAACAGGGCGCCGCGTGGCACCGTGCAGCCATGCATGTCTTCTAAACATAACGCTTGAGCGCACAATTGCACTTCATCCGCACGATGTGATTTGGGCTTACCGCGTTTGTATTCGATAGGAAACGGAATTTGTGCGCCTGTATCATCGGTGTGATATTCGACCACATCAGCAACCCCCTCTAATCCAAGTGCGCGATGGCCAAGCGGTAGCGTGCGCACGGTCTTTATATTGCCACGCGTATCGTGTCCGCCACTGTTGACCTTTTCGTGCATGACTTGCCCTTCGGCAGTAAAGACATTCTCCGCCCACGCGCACTCAAGCTCAATCAGCGCAAACTGACGCGGACAGAACAAATAATGCTGCAAGCGGGATAGGTAGAGGGTTTGCATCTGTGTCCGCCTTTTTAATTAAAAAGGTGAGCAAGCGTTTATAGTTTACGCCTGCTCAATATCTATGACGATACGAAAAATTAAAGGTTAAAACCCTTCAATAATATTAGGCTCCAATCCTGTTAAAGCTGATTTTAATGCGTCTTCATCAAATGCCCCATTATCGTCAAGCAATTCTTTTAAACTACGATGCACCTTAGCAGATGAGTGTTGCCCTGATTTGCTGCTATGCTCCCACCAAATGACCTTTTTGACCTGCATGCTGCCTTCAGGACGAGCAGAGGAAGCGTCACCTTCGAACAGCTTAGGGAGTATCTCTTTGATCTTGTCGGCATCAGCATCACTAAAACCTGTACGTTCCGCCAGTTGCGGCGTAATCGCACCATAAGTCACATAGATGCCTTTATCCACGCGGTGCTTCATACCCATCGTATCGCTGCCTTTTTTCGTACCATCGCCTTCACCACTGACGCTTTTGGTGATTTGGGT
>NZ_DDNS01000039.1:397-27146 GCF_002341255.1 Psychrobacter sp. UBA2514 | reverse complement strand
TTTTGCGCTGTTTCATCACGTTTGGCTTCAATGTTTTCTTTTTTGTTGGCTTCAAAGGCGTTTTTGCCTAAACCAACGTCTTCGTCATAAGCACGATTTTTTAAGCTGGTCATGCCATCGGTCTTTTTTTCATCAGACTGTACAAAAATCGTTTCGCCTGCCTCTTGTAGTCGGTCACGAATTTTGCGTTTTAGACAAACATCAGTAATCTCGCCATTTCCTGCAAAGTCAGTACGAGGACGGTTGCCGTTTAGGGGGTCGCCGTTTGGATTGGCATTATTCACTTCAATAATGATGGCAAAATCAATTTTATGGTTTAAGGTATTTTCGTTGGTGCTCATGAGGTTTCCTCTTATTTATCATTAAAAAATAGGGTGTTGTTGGACACTGATTGGATTATGCAGCATCGCTATCATTTTCTACTTCGGCTTTCGCGTACTCTTTGTCTAATTTAAATTGCATTTTTTGGCTGTGATACCCTAATAAAAATTCTCCCGATAATGCTGAATCATCGGTAAAACGGTCGCTGGTAAATGCACTCATAATTTCATCAATCAGCTGCTGTTTTTTAGCCAAGTAGCCGCCACGATTGGATTTTAGGCGGTTTTCATAAGGCTTTAGTGCCAGCTCAATGTTGCGCCATGTGGTAAAAGGTCGGTTGGCGAATTGTTGCATATAGCGCTGGGCGGTGGTGTTGCGCTTTTCTCCAGCGACATATAGCGCGAGGCTTTCGATATCTTCAGCAACTGCCAATAAACGTCCATACAAATAGTCTCGGCTGGTAAGCTCAGGTTGTAGTGCCACGGTATAGCTCCTTTTTTTATTGTCTGATTGTCTTAAATAATAGCCACGGTATAAGGCACATGCCGTACTTAGCGCTTGTTCCCACTCCCAATGCTCAAGTGCCAGTGGATTACAAGCGCGTTTGATGCACAGCTCGACCAGCTGTCTAGGAAAGCGGCGTGCTTCTCCTTCAGCAATACAGGGCAATACTTGAGCGACCACTTGTTTTTTTAGCGCATCGGACAGGCGTGCGCCATAGGCGACCTGTGCAATCTGCTTTGGGGTAGGCGATTGAATACCCAGTCGTTGTTGGTTGCTGTCATCATCTCTATAAGTGTGATACCACGCAAACTGCGTATACCACGCTTGTAAGGCGTCTATATATTCACTGGGCATACTTTCATGGTAGTACGTCACCGCCATACGTCCAGGGGTGGCGGCTTCTAAGGTAATAATAGAGATTTGCTGATGCTCGGGCAGTTGTTGGCGGTAGCCTTGTAAGGTATTGCGTAAATGTGTGGCAAAGCGATAACCCAAGTCGTTACGGTGCTGAAACGTAGGTTCTGTGTCTGATGCTTCGTCATCGTCATATTCTTCAAAGTCATTACTGTCGTTGTCAGATGTCTTAGATGCGTCTAGTACGTCCAGCGGTGCGGCGACGCTGGTTGGTTGCGGCACTTCGATACCTGATATTGACCATGCGACGATGGCTTGTCCCGCTTCTTCGCGTCCTTGTCGCGACAGCAGCCATGATAGCGCGGCGTGCGCCTTTTCGGTGACCACGGCGCTAATACCTGCTGCCTGCATACCTGTTGTATCGGTAAAGCGACCACGAAACGTGTAGCCTGTCGCATCATTAGCAGAGATGAGTTTGGCATTGGTCGCGCTGCGTAAGATGCGGTTGGGGTGCTTGCTGGCGAGTGGACTGGTGTTGCCAGTGATATAACAAAAGCCATCGGTACTGTCTAAAGTGGCGTAAAACTGCTGCCATGCGGCAAACAAGCTGTCATCACGCCATGTCTCGGTGACGTGCTGAGTGGGGGTGTCTAAACTACTGGCAATGACATTCCACGCAATAAATGCCGCCCCTTGATCGAAGACGCCTTTGTTTTTATTGAGCGCCGCTAAAATGCTATCGGGATAATCGCTGGCTTGTTCAGGGTAGGCAAGCTTACTTCTGTCATCAGGGTCAGTAATTAAAACATGAGCGTCGATTAAATCTTTGACCAGTGTGCCTTTTTTAACGTAAGTTAAGACGGCTTGTGCTTTGGGGTGTGAATGTTCGGAGCTGCACCATGTAGATAATATGTCTTCATATAATGGATACAAATCTTTTTTATTCTGACTGTAATCAAAAAAATCTTTAGCAACATATTGCAACTTATCGGATAGTGGATGTGCTACTGCACCGGATGTGCGATTGGCAGAGTCATTGGTCGCAGGAATGGCAAGGTATTTTGATTTAACTTTGCCATTATCATCGCGGCACACCTCAGCACGGACAAAGTCACCTTTGTCATTAATCGTGATGACAATTTGCACGTTTTGATTGACATGATAATAAGGCATCAGCTTCTGGTCTTGCGCTTGGATGTCGGCGTTTTGACTGGCGGCTTCATAGGTTTGGTAAAGTCGTTGTAACCAGCTCATAACGAGGCCTCCGTCTGACTTACTGACTGCATGTTATTATCAAGGGCAAAGTCTTTGGCGCTCATATTGCGGACAAACCGGTTTGGCATCCCGTTTTGGGCATCTAGCGTTAAGTTGTCAGTAGGCTTTGGAAAATCAATAACGCCAAAGTGCATAACGGCTTGCCAAAATCGGCTGTGCAGTGCGTCCAAGCCAGTCTCGTCAGGGTAGGCAAAACTATGAAACATCAAGCCATAACCCAGTTCATCAACGTCATCATAAGCACCTTTACCGCTACCAAATTCGCAAGGCTCAACATAGCCTTGGCACTCGCGTGTACCTAAAAATATATCTTGGCGTCCGCCTTTATTCAGCATGCGCTGGGCAATACTGTAATGTTTGCCATCAATGCGGTCAGCGGCCAACTCGGGGCGGTGCATGTTCCATTCAAAGTGCGCTTGCACTTGATAGGCGACATCATGCAAATAGGTGTAATACGCCAAGTCGTTACCGCTTTCATTAAACTTAATCGGCTTGACACCTTTGGTTTGTGTGCGGATAGGATTGATGACGCGCACTCTGTCGATATACCAGATGATGGAGGGTTTCCAGTAAATAGATTTACAAACCCCTTTTAACGCCTCATAAGTCGGCAGATGATAGCTGGTTTTTTCGCCACCAATACGAGTGATGGGGTCGGTAAACAGGGCATGACGCCCTCTAAGTAAAAATTCAATTTGGTTTTTCACAGTTTCTCCTTTTATTTTGTATTTTGATATAGTGCGATGCGCGTTTGCATAACTGTCCTAAAACGCTAATAAATCCAATTCACTCGTTCCTTCAATATTAAGTCCCATCTGAGCGTCATAAAAGGCCTCAGATAAGATAAAAATACCTGTGTCTCTGACGGTATGTAACGCGCCTGCGGTAAATAGAGCATCAAAAGTATGCGCAAAGACATTGATACTGTATTGTTGCGCGTCTCGCACCAGCTGATAAAAATGGCTGTCACTCACGCTTGTATTGCAAAGCGCGCTAATCAAATGCCGTCCTTCCTCAAGGTACGGCACAATAATGGCTTTGGTTGGTGCGTCGATGGCTTTAAAGGTGCGCCCTGCGTCCATAAAGGACTGCCAAAGCTGCGGAAATTGCTCGGCTTGATGCCGCTGCGCATTGTTATTATTAGTCAATGGATTGGTGCTATTACTGCTCAGCCAGTTATATAAGGTTTCGGTACCTGCAGATTTACCTTTACTGTCTTTAATGGGATATGCCATTTCTTTTATACCGTGCTCGGTCTGATAGTAGTGATGGAAAAACTGCTGCATGATGTCGGGGTGCAGCAAATGTACATCGCCATACGCGTCATGCGCCCATTGGGACAGAATATTGCTCATGATGGCCTTGCCTTGAGCGATGGTAGGCAGTTTACTTAGGTTTTCGCTCTCTGGACGTACGATAAATACTTGCCCTTTGACAGGCTTGTCTTGGTCGTCACGCATCTCACCATGACGGTTACAGCGTCCCGCCGCCTGCGCAATACTATCAAGCCCTACTAAAAAGCGCACGATGGAACGAAACGACACATCCACGCCAGCTTCAATCAGTTGGGTTGATATAACCAAAGTCGGTAAACCTTGTTTTAAACGGTTTCTAATTTGGTCTAATAAGTCTTTACGGTGGCGAGCGCATTGGGACGTACTTAAATGATATAGCTCGTTTTCAGACACGGTGTCTGATAGTTTCTGATAAAGCTGACTGGCCCATGTCTTAGTATTAACGATGACCAAGGTGCTGCTAAATTGAGCAAAATTATGATTAACATAATTTGTCAAGCCATCTAAATCTTGAGGGTTTTTAGTATGGTCATGAATATCGACGCGCTGCAAAGTATCGAATAGGGTATGTAGCTGAGTGCGCTCGCCAATGATTTCGGTAGCAGAGTTCAAGCTGCCATTGTGTGCTATCGGTAAATTGTCCAGTACGGGCTGGGTGGCGGTGCACAGCACAGCAGTAGCGCTGGCATGGGTGGTTAAAAAATTGAGCGCGCTACAAAATAGGTAGTAGCAATTCATTGGTAAAGTCTGTATCTCATCAAAAATGAGCACCGCACGGCTTAGCTGATGCAAGCGTCTGACGCCTTTGGTGCCGCCGCCAAAGCAGCTTTCTAAAAACTGTACCATGGTGGTAAATACAATGGGAGCGTTCCAATTATCCATAATCAGTTTGCTCTGCCACGTCTGTACGTCAGGCTCTAGGTTTGAATGTTGTTCTAAAACCCATTGACCATCAAAGACACCGTTGGGGCCTTCTTCTTCTAAAATTTTGCGCACCTCAGCAGCGTTTTGTTCAATGATGCTGGTAAAAGGGATGATATAGATAATGCGGTCGAGGTTGTGGCGTTTAGCATGCTGCACAGCAAAGCGCAGGCTGGCAAGCGTTTTGCCGCCACCTGTTGGTACAGTCAAAGTAAAAATACCTTGGTCAGACTGCGCCGCGTGTAGGCAGGTTTGGGCGATGTGGTTACGTTGTTCGTTGATTGGGTTTGGCGGGCTGTGCTCTGCTTTATCAGCGAAGCCTTGATAAAGGGTTTCGATTTTATCTATCGCGATTTGCCAGTCTGGTCGCTTATAGTCTAAAAAATGGGCTTGATTTGGGTGTTCGAAGGCGATACTGTTACTACGGTCAGCATCAATCAGACAGCTAAACAGTAAGCGGGTCAAAAATCCCAAATAAAAGTCTTTTTGCTTGTCCGTAGCGCGACTATCCACCATGATTTTTTTGACAATGCCTTGAAACTCTTTTAGCGTGTCTTTTTTAAAGCTGTCATCCAATTGCGCAAACAGCTGCTCTTGCTTGGCACGCTCTAGGGCTTGGGTATAGTGGGTTTTTTCTTCAGGTTTGTTTTTGCGGTTGAGTAAATATGGTTGGGCATTTTGTCCGACGACATTAACAAGACCGCTATGATGTGATGCCACGCAAATGAACATCATATCCGCCAGTAGTTGCCCCTCATAGCGGCGGATTTTTTGTTGTGTATGTGCTTTTAGATAACTTGAGCCTAATTTTTCAAACTGCTCTTTAAGATAAATAGCGCCCGCTGTAGAGTGGTCCACTGAGCCTTTCGTTGGTTTCCCTCTACGTAATATTTCAGCCTCTTCATCTTCATCTAAACCCAATTCTTTATAGTTATCATGGATGACACACTCTTTTATATATTCTTGAAACGCCGTGCTGTATTTGCCAAGGTCATGTACCAGTCCAATCAATTCACCTGATAATGGCAGCCCGATTTTCAGGGCTAGCGCCCTACTTATTTCTGCCGTTCCTGTTAAATGATCATAGAGTAGCTGCTCAGCGCCATCACTTTGCCGTACATGCGCAATAAACTTCTGCTCAAGAGAGTCTGCTTGCTTATTTTGAATATTTAGATTTTTCATTGGTGCGCTATTATCCAAACATAAGTTGTTTAAAATATTTAGGATAACAATATCTTAATTTAGTAAGGGTAACAACATATAATTGAAGCATTCGCGACAACAAATGTCGTTAAAGATTTAAAAGGCAATAAAAAACCAGATAACCTAAGTTATCTGGTAATTAATTACACTTAGTAGTCTATCTACTTACAGTAATCTGTCCCCCTGAGAAGCTAATACACCCTTCGCAAAACCAAGAGCGCAAACTTCTTGCATAAGGTATATCTGCTGGTACATCAAGCTCGTATGGACGACCGCAGTACTCACAATGCACATCGTCTAGATATGCCTGACACTTCGAGAGTGTCCTAAACAGTAAAGAGTAGCTTATACCGTAAGACTGACATAGGATCTCTACATGAGCGAGATAATTATCGGGCGAATTATAAGACCAGTACTCACGGCAAAAGTCTTTAACTGCCTCATTAAGCGTTGGGTCGAACACGAAACTTATACTCATAGTATTCTCCTTAGTAGCCATAGATGGTTTGCGGTAAAAGGACATAAAGCTCGCTTTCTAACTGGCTGAACATCTCGTCAACTATATAGCCACTATTAGCATCTAAACGTTTCTGTACCCATACGCGTATCGCCATATGATTATCAAAACAAGGTTTCATTCCTAAGAGGCGTACTAAACCAGTGCCAGATTGAATAAAAAGTTCACGAATGAGCGTATTAGCAATCTCATTAGCATCTTCACTGATAGCACCATCAGGCTTAAACTCGCTAAACAGCTTTTCATAATTAATGATTTTCATTGTGACGTCTCCTAGTCAGCAGAGGATTGAACCAATTGACTACGATTGACTAAAGCCTCAAATGCACTACCATCCTGCCGAGTCATATTCGGTACGTAACGGCTATACGTGTTGAATAGCATCTTGGTCGTAGAGTGTCCCATTTGACTGGCAATCCATTCAGGACTTTCGCCAGCAGCCAACCATAGCGTCGCTGCAGTATGACGAGTCTGATAAGCATTGCGCTTTTTCAGACCTAAAATTTTAAGAGTTGGATGCCAAACACGCTTATTCACGTTGTTGTAATCAAGTGGTTCACCCGTATGCGCGCAGAACACATAGTCAGAACGCTTGTATGTAATGTCTTGCTGCTCCACTAGGGCCTCATATACCCAAGGAGACATCTGAATAGCTCTATAAGACTCCTGCGTCTTAGGCGGTACGATCTTACCTTTGACCAAAGCTTGCTTAATGACAATCTCGCGACGATTAAAGTCGATATTTTCCCAAGTTAAGCCATCGATCTCACTCGTACGCATACCTGTAAAGAATCTTACTAAGTAATAGTTACGATAGTCTTCCCTAACGCCGTTAATGAACGTCCAAACCTCCTCAAGCGTGAAAGGTTGAATATCAGTCTTAGGCTCCTTAAGGGATTTAATATCGTAGTAAGGGTTTTCAAAATGGTAGCGTTTAGAGGCTTCTTTTAGTATCATACCTAAAGGTACCATTATCGAATTGATGCGTGCCGCTGACAGATGTTTGTTAGCTTTTCCGTACGTTACTTTGGCGAGCGATGAACGGAAGGCTAATACATCTGTCTTTTTTATGATATGAATAGGCTTAGTGCCAAACTTAGGCAATAAATACATATCAATAATTTCTTTAATCTTACGTTTGTAAGTATCACGCCATTCGATCTCTTTTTCAGAAAACCATAGCAGCGCAAATTCCTTAAATGAAAGGACGTCACTTTGAAGACAGTCCTTGCGATCACTTAACGCCATCATCTCATCGCATTTATCGCTTTTGGGGAAATACTTAGCATAACTAAATATGCCCAAGGTAATCTCTGCTTCCATTTTTTCAATCACTTTTTCAAGCTTTTTACGATTCGCTGGCGTGTCAATGAGGTTTGTCGTCTCCCTACAGCGTTTGTTCATATAGCGAAAGTCGACAAATAGCATATTGCTACCCTTACGTGTCCTAATACTAGCCATGATAGTTCTCCTTATTGTAGTGCCATAGCGTTGATGCTACCGGTAATACCAGTACGCATATCTTTTTCGATCTCTTCCCAAACATATAAAATTTTGCGTCCACCAAACGGCCGGATGTAATGAATACCTTCGATAAGCACAGTATCTTTGAGCTCATTACGTATCGTACGAGGGTTATACTTAATGAGCTCAGAAAGCTCTTGGGTAGTTAGGTAGGTATGTGACATAATAAATTCCTTATAAGCCAATTAAATAACTAGATTGTTTTATCGAGATAACAAATAATTTTATGAAAGTATTTTGTTGTTCGATAGAAGTACTTTACTAGCTATCGTAAGTCGATGCAAGTACTTTTTTAGTCTATTGAGGAATTATTGATGATTTTATGTAATTTACCGGTACTACTAGCTGAACGGCGTATGAAAGTGGCAGATTTGATAAGAATGACAGGAATTAGCAAGTCGACTATGCACAAGATCTATAATGAGCAAACATCAAGAATCGATTTCGAGACTATGGATAAAATTTGTGAGGCATTAAATATTGAGGTAGGTGATTTATTTACTTATGTACCTAACGAGTCGCTAGATGAAGAAAAGTAAATTAGTTTTAGGGTGGTTTTAGAACAACTAGAGTAGAGGTCAAAAAGACTATATTGATAAATAGGAAAAATTAAGGGAAGGCGCAACTTGGGCACATTTTGGGCACACAGATTTTTCAGTGCTAATTGTTTAAATGTAGAAAGGTCTAAAGTCTAATTAATATTAATCTATCTATTCCGCCACAGCCCTTATATCTCAGGCATAAAAAAAGCCCCAATCTTAAGATTGGGGCTTTTCGAATCTGGTAGGCGTAATCGGATTCGAACCAACGACCTCTACCATGTCAAGGTAGCGCTCTAACCAACTGAGCTATACGCCTATTTAGGCCATGCATTTTAGCAAGTTTTTCAGACTTTGCAAGCCTTTTTTATAATTATCTTATTTTATTATCATAGTATTTGACGTCGCGCGTTATTATCAAACACTACAGTATGTTTTTTATGTATATTTTCTAAATATTTATTTTAACCAGTTTAGTTTTTATTGTTAATAACAGAGTAAAACTTAATGGGTAAGCTCTTATAACTGATATCATATTCCTCTAACGAATGTGGTTGTCATAAGAGCAATGATGTAAAGTCATTTGTGTCAACTAGGTATTCAACGAAAATTAGAATTAGTCGGAGAATGACATGGGCTTATTGGTAGATGGTAAGTGGCAAGACAAATGGTACGACACGGAAGAAAACGGCGGGCGATTTGAGCGTGAAGATGCCGGGTTTAGGAACTGGATCACCGCAGATGGTAGTGCAGGTCCTACGGGCGTAGGCGGGTTTAAGGCTGAGCCTGATCGCTATCACCTGTACGTGTCGCTAGCCTGTCCTTGGGCACACCGTACTTTAATTTATCGTAAGCTCAAAGGTTTGGAGCAGATCATTCCGATCTCTGTGGTCAACCCTTACATGGGAGAGAATGGTTGGACGTTTGCAGAGGGCGAGGGAGTAATCCCTGATCCGCTTATCCATGCAGATTATGCTTATGAGCTTTATATTAAAGCAAAACCCAATTATACGGGACGGGTTACTGTTCCGATTTTATGGGACAAAAAGACCAATACGATTGTGAGTAATGAATCATCAGAGATCATTCGTATGTTTAATTCAGCTTTTGACGACGTTGGCGCTCTGGCAGGCGATTTCTCGCCAGCATCGTTATTGCCAGAAATCGATGATATCAATGCGTTTGTCTATACGACGATTAATAATGGGGTGTACAAGGCTGGATTTTCGACCACACAAGAGGCTTATGAAGAGGCGGTGATTGAGCTGTTTGCCGCGCTAGATACACTGGAAGCGCGCCTAGCAGATAAGCGTTACCTCACAGGGAGCACTATCACCGAAGCGGATTGGCGACTGTTTACCACCTTAGTTCGTTTTGACGCGGTCTATGTTGGGCATTTTAAATGCAACCTACGCCGCATTATCGACTATCCAAACCTGTGGGGCTATCTGCGTGATCTATACCAAGTGCCTGGTATCGCTGAGACAGTAAATATGGAGCACATCAAGCAGCACTATTACACCAGCCACGCCAATATCAACCCCACTCGTATCATCCCTATTGGCCCTGCTATTGATTTTACGACAGCCCATCATCGTGATCAGCTATAGACATGTTTGCTTTATACATGTGAACAAAAAAGGCTAAGCATAAATAGAATTTCAATAAAAAACACCCCAGCGACTATGAAGCAGCTGGGAAGCAGCTGGGGTGTTTTACAATGTAAAAGGCATTTTAATTGATATTAACCATTATTTAACTGCCGAGCTGCCTCAAGTGCAAAGTAAGTCAAGATACCATCGGCACCGGCGCGGCGAAAACCAATAAGCGATTCTAGGATCACCGCATCAGTCAGCCAGCCGTTTTGAATAGCTGCCATGTGCATCGCGTATTCGCCGGAGACTTGATAGGCAAAAGTCGGTACGCCAAAGGTGTCTTTGACTTCACGGATCAGATCGAGATAGGGCTGACCAGGCTTAATCATCACCATATCTGCGCCCTCATTGATGTCCATCGCCACTTCGTGCAAAGCTTCAGCGCGGTTACCAAAGTCCATCTGATATTGTTTTTTATGACCGCCTTTTAGGTTGCCGGCGCTACCGACTGCATCACGGAACGGCCCATAATAAGCAGAAGCGTATTTGGCAGAGTAAGCCATGATAGCGGTATTGACAAGACCTTCGCTTTCAAAGGCATCACGCATGGCTTTGATACGGCCATCCATCATATCACTTGGAGAGATGATATCAGCGCCAGCTCTAGCATGGACGAGTGCTTGCTTGACCAGCACCTCAACGGTGTCATCATTGACCACATAACCACTGTCATCAAGCAAGCCGTCTTGACCGTGTGACGTATAAGGGTCGAGCGCCACATCGGTCATCACCACCATCTCAGGCACTGCGTCTTTTAGTGCTGCTACGGCACGCGCGCTTAGTCCATTCTCATCATAGGCCGCTTTGCCATCAGGAGTTTTTAGCGAGTTGTCGATAACAGGGAAAATATCGATAGTCGTCACGCCCTCGCTTAAAAGCTCTTTGGCATAATTAATCAATAGGTCTATCGATAAGCGCTCAACGCCCGGCATACTGGCGATGGCCTCGCGCTGATTACTACCTTCTAATACAAATACTGGGGCTATGAAATGTTTGGGGTGAAGCTCGACTTCACGAATCATAGCACGGATATTATCGTTGTAGCGCAAGCGGCGCAGGCGAGTCTCGGGGAATTGACGATTAAACGTATAAGACATTGTTTTTTCCTTATTATTAGTTTTAGTAAGTTTGAGGGGTAATCATTAAATAAGTAAAGCATCAGATGCAGCTAAAATTTTTAGCTTTTATATATAGCTACTATTTATATATAACTACTAAAGGTAGCACATAACAACAAAAAGCCCCACCAAGAAGGTAGAGCTAATTGTTATAAAAATAATACGCTAGCTAGTTATCAAATGTTATATAACCATCTTTATGGAGTGACAATCTGTGGCACTGGTACTTGCTCAGTAGGTGTCTCTTCAGTCAATACCCCAACCGCTGCATCAGCGTCGTTGTCATTATCGATATCGACAATCGCAGTCGGCTTAAAGTCAACCTTCACAGGCGTCTGTGCTTGTTTGATAGCGGCGGCTTCTGGTGCTGCAGCTACTCGCGCTGAGCTAGCAGCGTCGATAGCATAGGCCGCTTGCGACTCGGCATCTTTGGTTAATAAAGTACCAACTTGGGCCAAGTTAGTATATTGCGGAACCGGAATCGCGACAGGTGTATCGAGATTGGCACCGCCGCCAAGCGCTTGATATAGCTCGATTTGACTGATGATTTTTTGTAGCTCTAAGTCTAGAATGCCTTGTTGAGTGTCAAACAATGAGCGCTGAGCATCAAGGACATCGAGATAGTTTGAGATACCAGCTTTAAAGCGCGCATCAGCAATCTCATAAGTCTGATCAAAGTTATCTTGCAGGCGGTACTGAGCTGCGAGCTGCTCGCCTAGAGTTGCGCGAGTAGCGAGCACATCGGAGACCTCACGGAACGCCGTTTGAATTGAGCGCTCATAGCTGGCAAGCGTTTGTTCGCGCTCGATTTGTGCGACATCGTAGTTTGCATCCAAACGTCCAGCATCAAAGATGGGTACGCTGATATTAGGGCCAAATGACCAGCCGACTGCATCATTATCGAACAAGTCGCTCAAGCCATCGCTACGGACACCAACGCTACTGGCTAAGCTTATCGTTGGGAAATAAGCGGCACGGGCGACAGCGATATTTGCGCCCGCGGCTTTTAGATCGTATTCCGCTTGTAATACATCAGGGCGATAGCGTAGCAGCTCGCTTGGCAAGCCGGCACTAAACACCTCGTGATTGGTGATATTGCTGACAGCGGGTGCTGGGATAAGCTCAGTAGGTACCGGCGCTCCTAATAAGAACTGCAGAGCATTTCTGGAGGTCAAAATACTGCTTTGCGCACGTAGTACCGCAAGTCTTGCACTCTCTAAAGCTGCTGCAGATTGCAAGGAAGGCAGCTTAGGATCAATACCGGCTTTAAAGCGCTCTTGCGCAATAAACAACGAGCGCTCACGGCTCTCAACAGTTGCCTCGGCGAGTTTGAGCTGCGCTAAGCTATAGCTAAGATTCGCGTAGCTCTGCGCGATATTACTAATCAGACTAATTTGAATAGAGTCTTTGGCTGCCGTCGTTGACAAAAATCTCTGCAACGCTTGATCTTTTAGGCTATCGATTCGGCCCCAAAAGTCCAGCTCATAGCTTGCCAAACCGAGATTGACACTGTAGCTATCTGTCGTCTGTCTACCGCCAGTACTGCCAAAAGGCGTCTCAACGCGCGGAGAGGATTGGCTTTGGCGTGAATAACCTGCCTGACCATTGATAGTCGGCAAATCATTAATATCAGTAATACGATACTGCGCGCGCGCTTTTTCGATAGCCAAACGGGCACTCTCAAAGTCTTTGTTATTTTCCAGTCCTAACGCAATCAGAGCTTTTAGGCGCTCATCGCTATAAAAGTCCTGCCAGCGCTGTCCGGCGATACTTGGCTGCTCAGAGGTGCTGACAGTCTCATCACCAAAAGCGCCATAAGCTTGCTCAATCGGCAGGTTAGGTTCGGCAAGAACGGGGCTTGTATCTGCTTTAGGGATAGTATTACAAGCGGCCATACTCAGAGCCAAAAAGCTCAGGCCAAGTAGGCGCGATGATTTACCAGTAGCTAGTAAAGCTTTAGAGCTTACCGCTCTTACGGCTGAGTTAGAGGTTAAGAATAAAGAACTCATTGTGTATTATCTCCAAAGCTTACAGGCTGATAACTCGCAGGAGGAGTTAATGATTGCTTATCTTCTGTAGGGGCAGATGGGACCGGATTATCACCGCCGCCGTTACCACCTGGATGGTTATCATCATCATCCCCTTTACCATTGTGAGCTTCATTGCCCTTATAAGGGAACATGCTGCGCACCCAAATATAAAACATCGGAATAAAGAAGATGCCTAGTAAAGTGGCACTAACCACACCACCTACGACACTGGTACCAATAGCAGTTTGGCTGCCTGACCCTGCGCCAGTAGCTATGGCTAATGGCACAACACCGATACCAAAGGCAAGCGAGGTCATAATAATTGGACGTAGACGTTGTCGCGCTGCGGTCATGACGGCCTCTCTGAGACTATAGCCTTCTTCTTGGTGCTCTTTGGCAAATTCAATAATCAAGATGGCGTTTTTGGCGGACAAACCAACGACGGTGAGTAGACCCACTTGCAAGTAGATGTCGTTAGCAAAACCGCGTAACCACGTAAATATCACCGCACCCAATACCCCAAGTGGAATAACCAATAGGACAGAGAAGGGGATAGACCAGCTCTCATAAAGCGCAGCTAGACATAAGAAGACAACTAGAATCGATAGCGCATAAAGCATAGGCGCTTGCGAGCCTGATTTTTGTTCTTCAAGTGATAACCCAGTCCATTCGTAACCGATACCTTCAGGGAGCTGACTGATCATGTTCTCCATAGCTGACATGGCTTCACCAGTACTAAGACCAGGTGCCGCATTACCTTGAATATTCATCGAAGGTAAGCTGTTATAACGAGTCAAACGCGGTGAGCCTGACTGCCATTCGCTACTTGAGAAAGCATCGAAAGAGACCATGTTACCGGTTTCGCCGCGCACATACCACTTACCGATGTCATCAGGATTGGTACGGCTACTGGCTTCACCTTGAACATAGACACGCTTGATACGGCCACGATCGATAAAGTCATTGATGTAGCTTGAGCCCCAGGCGGTCGAGATAACGCTATTGATACTGCCTAAAGATAGACCATAAGCGGCGGCTTGTTCTTGATTGATATTGACTTTGAGCTGCGGTGCATCTTCTTGACCATTAGGACGTACGCCAGATACTTTATCATTCTGTGCTGCCATGCCTAAGAGCATATTACGGGCTTCGAGTAGGCCATCATGACCGAGGTTACCCACATCTTGTAGCATCAAATCAAAACCACTAGCATTACCAAGCTCAGTAATCGCAGGCGGTACGATAGCAAAAACTTGCGCTTCATTTAACTGGGTAAAGAAATAACCCATCGCGCGATCTGCTACCGCTTGTGCGGTGTTTTCATCGCCTGAGCGCTCCTCCCAATCTGACAGTCGAACGAATGCCAGACCCATGTTTTGGCCTTGACCTGCAAAACTAAAACCAGCAACGGTAAAGACAGAGGCAATGTTGTCGCCTTCTTGCGTGTCGTAATAATTTCTGACTTTATCGAGCACGTCTTGTGTTTCATCTAGCGTGGAGCCAGCAGGAAGCTGGACTAAGGTGAACATAATACCTTGGTCTTCTTCTGGCAAAAACGAACCTGGAATACGCAAGAACACCACTGCCATAATACCGATGATGGCGGCATAGCCGATCAGGTACAACCACTTAAAACGAATACTTTTGCCGACGAAGTTTTCATAAGAGCGGCTTAGCTTAAAAAAGCCGCGGTTGAACCAGCCAAAGAAGCCTTTTTGTTGTTCAGTACTGCCTTTTTCATGACTCTTACCACGTTTTAGCAAGGTCACACATAGGGCAGGGGTGAAGATTAGAGCCACCATGGCTGACAGCGCCATGCTCGTGATCAAGGTGATAGAGAACTGACGATAAATAACACCTGTCGATCCCCCAAAGAAGGCCATCGGTACAAATACGGCAGACAAAATCAGCGCAATACCAATAACGATCTTACTGATCTCGCCCATCGACTGAACGGTTGCATCTTTGACCGAAATATCAGGGTTTTCTTCTAATATTCGCTCGACGTTTTCGACGACAACGATCGCATCATCAACCAGTAGACCGATGGAGAGTACCATCGCAAACATCGTCAAGACGTTGATACTAAAGCCTGCGATATAAAGCACAGCAAAAGTACCTAGCAAGACCACTGGAACGGCAAGAGTAGGAATGATGGTGGCGCGCCAGTTCTGCAAGAAGATAAACATCACGATAAAGACGAGTACAATCGCCTCGATAAGTGTCTTGACGACTTGCTCGATTGATAAGCGTACAAACGGCGTGGTGTCATAAGGGACAACAGAGCTTAGGCCTGCTGGGAAGTTGGTTTCTAGCTCGGCTATACGTGCGCCGACCGCCTCACGGGTCTCTAGCGCGTTTGCGCCTGCAGCCAATGAGATACCTAGAGCTGCCGCTTCTTGACCGTTATACAAGGAGATGACGCTATAGTTTTCACTGCCGATTTCGACATCAGCGACATCGCCGAGGCGTACTTGCGCGCCCGAGGTGTCTGTTTTTAGCAAGATATCTTTAAACTCTTCAGGCGTTTGTAGATAGCTCTGTACGGTGACGGTGGCGTTAATCACCTGTTGTTCTGTGTCAGCAGGTGCTTGCCCTAACTGACCGGCTGAGACTTGCGCGTTCTGCGCGCGTACAGCGCTGACCACGTCAGAAGGAATCATGTTATAGCTACGTAGGCGTGCAGGATCTAGCCAGATACGCATGGCATAAGAAGAGCCAAACACTTGCACTTCGCCCACGCCTTCCACACGACTGATTGAGTCAAGCACATTGGAGTTGATATAATCGGCAATATCAGCACGATCCATACTGCCATCTTCAGAAATAAATGCCTGCACCATCATAAAGCTACTGGAGGACTTATTGACGTTGACGCCTTGGCGCTGTACTGATTCAGGCAATGAGCTCATCGCCGCTTGCAGTTTATTTTGTACTTGTACTTGCGCGGTATCAGGGTCGGTACCGTTCTCAAAGGTTAGCGTCACTGAAGCGCTACCGTTTGAGGAACTCGATGAGGAGATGTACATCAGCCCATCAAGGCCCTTCATGCGCTGCTCAATAATCTGCACCACAGAGTTTTCGACCGTTTGCGCGTTTGCACCAGGATAAGTGGCACTAACAGAAACGGTGGGCGGTGCGATACGCGGATACTGCTCAATCGGCAAATTAACAACCGAGATTACCCCGATAAGCATGACCAAAATGGCCAACACCCATGCAAAAATAGGGCGATCAATAAAAAAACGTGACATAGTATATCCCTAGGTCTTCCTATCTTTGAATGGAATTAATTAGCGGTGGTAGCAGTGTCCTGCTCAGAAGTGTCATCAGCTACCGTTTTCGCAGCTTGCTGTGGTGTTTTGGCGGTAGGCGTTGCAGGTGCACCATTAGCGTTTTCTAACGGCTTGACCACGACCTCCTGCTCAGGCTTAACTTTAGAGCCGCCTATAACCACTAGCTTATCGCCACTACTTAAGCCATCGGTGACCACCCATTGACCATCATAAGTACCATTAATGGTAACAGGACGGACTTGGATTTTATTATTTTCATCAACGATGTAGACTTGTGAATCGCCTTTAGGCGTACGCATTACAGCGCTTTGCGGCACTAAGGCTGCATTAGGAATTACGCTTTGAGTCAGACGCGCTGAGACATACATACCTGGCAGTAGCACGTTATTAGGATTTGGGAAAATAGCTCGTAGAGTCACCGCGCCAGTAGATTGATCGACTTTAGCTTCAGACAGCGCAAGCTTGCCACGCACTGGATACACTGAGCCATCTTCTAGGACCAGCTCGACAGAATTCATACCCGCCTGCGCTTTACCTTCAGCTATCTGCTGACGAAGCTGCAATAGCTCGGATGATGACTGACTGATATCGACATAGATAGGATCTAAGCGAGAAATCGTCACCAAAGGCTCAGATTGACTGGCGTTAACTAAGGTTCCTGCAGT
This sequence comes from Psychrobacter sp. UBA2514, assembly GCF_002341255.1. NCBI lineage: Bacteria > Pseudomonadati > Pseudomonadota > Gammaproteobacteria > Moraxellales > Moraxellaceae > Psychrobacter > Psychrobacter sp. UBA2514. The sequence continues at coordinate 9,929 of NZ_DDNS01000039.1, read as the reverse complement.
AACGCTTGAGCGGTCACTACGACCAGTTAAAGGGGCGCGTACGATAGTACGATTGAGATCCAAAGCGCTAGCATCTAAGTTTGATTGCGCGGTTTTAATCCCAGCCTCAGCGCTTCTAATGCTCGCTTCAGTTTGTCCGACTGCAGCGCGAGCACTCTCTAGAGCCGCTTGCGCTGTACGTACGGCAGTTTGCGCTTGGTCATATTGCTGCTTGGAGATAGCGTCAATCTCAACCAAGCCTTTTAGACGCTGAAAGTCATTTATCGCTTGTGCTAATGAGGCTTGGCGACTGGCTAACTCTGCTTTAGCATTGGCATTATTGGCGATAGCGGTTTGGCGATTAGCCTGTGCTTGCGCGACCGCCGCTTGACCACTAGCGACCGAGGTCGTGTAGTTGTCAGTATTGATACGATAAAGCGGCTGGCCTTTTTTGACGTTACTGCCTTCACGGAACAGTACTTCGTCAATTACGCCGCTGACTTGAGGGCGTACATCAGCCGTCTGATAAGCGGCAGTACGACCAGAGAAAGTCTGAACTTGAGGCACAGTATCAAAGCTGACAGTTTGGACGTTGACGACAGCGGGCGGCATCTGCTGCTGAGCGTTTTCACCCGCAGCGGCGTCTTCTTTATTGTCACAGCCGACCAGTACTGTAGCCGATAGTACAGATGCTATTACAAGCGCAAGATAAGAATGCTTCATCAAGGTCCTCGGTAAAGTAGTAAAATATAGAATAAAAGATATAGAGGTAGAGCGTATCATAATCAAAAAATAGCTTGTTTTTCGAAAAGCAATAATAAACTTTATAGAAGTTTATAGCCAAAAAATAAGAAGCTATTGATAAAATTGATAAATAGGGCAGTACCGCTAGCTAATTATAGGACGTCAAGTAAATTTAAGGCGTTATTATAAACTATAGGGTTTACCCCGCAGTCAAGTGATTCACGATAGGAAAGCTGACAAAAACTGACCGCACTGTGCTCGCTGAGTAAATAAAATCCCGCCATAGTAACCGCTACACCAACCAGCAGCTAATAAGAAGATATACAACCCGCTATGCAAATTTATTGTAATTTTTTGTTATAATTGTAAAGCCATAGTGTTATTGAGGTTTTAAAACCGCCAAAAATCTGCTTTGTTAACAAATTGACTAATTAATCAACCCCTAATTATGACCTTTAAAGTATAGCGACTTAAACCAGTCAGTAGCCTCTAATGAGCGTGGTCAATCAGTATTTAACCATTAAAAAATCCTGACACAATTATAGTGCCGTCAGGATTTATGAAACTTAAAGAAAGGTAACTATTTGCTGACACACCCGTTTTAAGAGGGTGTCTTTTTAGAGACTGTTGCTTTTGATCAATGAATATTTATGGCTCGGTTGCTCAAAAACGCTGCTAAAAAATGAGCCGTCTCAATTAGCTAATAACACAGACGATTCATATGTCATTATACCAATCGTGCGCTAGCGAGCTCAGTCAGCTGGTACAGACCTTGACGATAACGGTTGTCAGGCAGTGTGCCCAGTGCTTGCTGGGCCAATCTCGTCTCCTCTAGTGCACGCTGTTTACAGTAATCTAATGCGCCGGAGCTGCGGACGAGCTCGATAAGCTGCTCAGCATTCGGCGTTTTCCCCGTTTGTACGGCGATACGCAGCTGCTCATAACCTTGCTTGTCGCTGTTTTTGAGTAGCTCAAGCGCCTTAATAGTCGGTAGCGTTGGCTTACCTTCACTCAAATCATCGCCTAAGTTTTTGCCCATCAGCTCACTATCGCCGCTGTAATCAAGCACATCATCGATAATCTGGAAGGCATTACCAAAATGCTGACCAAAATCAGCTAGGGCTTGTAGATGCTGCTCTTGTCCTTGCAAAATAGCCGCGCCTTGGGTCGCCATCATAAATAGGCGTGAGGTCTTACCGTCGATAATATTGAGATAGTCGGTCTCTGTCGCCGCTGGATTATGCTGATGCTGTAATTGTAATACCTCACCTTCAGCGATATCACAAGTGCCATCAGAGAAGAGCTTTAGCAGCTCTAAGCTTTGAAAGCCAACCAATAAGTTAAAGGCGCGAGCGATCAAATAGTCGCCCACTAATACTGCAGTGGCATTATCCCATGTGGCGTTTGCCGTCGGTTTACCGCGGCGCTGTCCTGACTCATCGATCACATCGTCATGCACTAAGGTGGCAGTATGTAGCATCTCAGTAATGGCTGCTAGGTGCATCGCTTTTTCTGATGGATTGTCGTCAAACATACGGGCACACAATAGCGTAATCAGCGGGCGCATACGCTTACCACCGGCATTGATTACATGCTTTGAGACGCTCATCACCAATTGTACTTTTGAATTGAGACTACCAAAGACTTGCTCATCCATAATGTCAAAATCATGAGCGACGATGCTTTGAATGTCCGTATAATTAGGCACTTGAGAGGCAAGGTCTGAAGAAGCTAAAGAAATGCTGGTCATAATATAGAGTCGTATTTATTAGATGGGTTTTAAGATTTGCCTATAATAGCACAGCCTATTTGGTTAATTGGTGAATAATATGTGTTATTGGTTTTAGTCACTAGGCCGTAGCCGGCTCATTGCTATCGACAATATTGCGTCATAGCGTCAGACTAAGTGAAATTTATAGAGTAGTTGCTAAGTAATAGCTATTAAGCCGTCTCAATAAAAACAGAAATAGCTATTGAATAAGTATGGAATAAAATAAACTATATGTTATTGATTTAATGAGCTATAATACTACGCTTAAGGCTAGCTAGGCTATCGCTATGATTATTAAGATGATAAGACCTAATACGCGCTGCTAAAACCAGACAATCGGCTTGCTTTTATCATTCAGAAAACGTAAAATAACGCCTTTAATTTTTCCCTGTCGTGTTCGTTATTGAAGCGTAGGTATAATATCTACCACGGCACACGGGTTAAACGGAGTCAGACAATGTACGCAGTAATCAAAAGTGGTGGTAAGCAGCACCGTGTCGTAGCCGACGAATTGCTAAGAGTTGAATTGCTTAAAGCAGAGAAAGGCGAAACAATCAAATTTGAAGACGTGTTGATGGTTGTTGACGGCGATGACGTCAAAATCGGTCAGCCTGTTGTTGATGGCGCTAGCGTAGAAGTTGAAGTTGTTGAGCATGGTCGCGGCGAAAAAATCCGTATTATCAAGCACAACCGTCGTAAGCATTATCACAAAGAGCAAGGTCACCGCCAATGGTACACCTTGTTAAAAATCAAAGCCATTAATGCCTAATTATCCGTTTAGCAACGTTTGCTAAATAGCGCACTAAATGCTTAAGAGTTGTCGCATAAGCGATAAGTCACATTAACAAGGAGATTTTCTCATGGCACATAAAAAAGCTGCCGGTTCGAGCCGTAACGGTCGTGATTCAAACCCAAAAATGCTAGGCGTAAAAATCTTTGGTGGCCAAGCTATCACAGCTGGTAACATCATCGTTCGTCAACGTGGTACAGAATTCCACGCAGGCGAAGGCGTTGGCATGGGTCGTGACCATACTTTATTTGCACTAAATGATGGTGTGGTAAAGTTTGAGACTAAAGGTAAATTTAACCGTCGTTATGTAACGGTTGAAAACGCATAATTATCTATTTAGGTCATTTTATTCTTTGAATAAAACGATTGGATAATTAAAAAAGCCCTTACTGCCTTATGGTAGTAGGGGCTTTTTACGTTTATAAGACCTTATCAATTAATATTGGCTTTTGTTAGAGATTGGTTTTTGTTAGCAGTTTGGTCAGCAATTTTATATAGCATAAATACTCGTCACACTTAGCTCACTGGCTCTTTATGAGCACAGTGTTAATAATTTATCATGATAAATGCAAACTTTTACCGTGTAACTGCATTGGTTACAAGCGTGTATGGCAGGCGTAGTAATGATTGCAAATCATGACTAGGCGCGTAATAAAAAAACTGGCACACTGTTGCCATTGCTGATCGATACCTGTTTTGCAGTGTTGAGATTGGTATCAACAGAAAAAATTTTAATAAGCTATTCTATTTTTAAGCGACTATTTTTAAAGCGATGATGCTTTTTTAGAGAGGATTTATGATGAACTTATCTACGAAAAAATCAACCAAACAGAAGATGATGAGTGGTGCTTTAGCAGGTGTATTAATGACATCGTTAGGTATCGCAGCGCCGATGATGGCATTGACTCAAATAGCCACAGCAGCTCCTGCTGATAACCTAACAGCTGCTAAACGTTTGAACAAATTGCTGACAAATACCAAGAGTATGACTGCCAACTTTAGCCAGACAACCAAAGGCGCGAGCAGTGGTACGTTTAAAGGCTCTATGAGTGTCCAACGTCCCAATAACTTCCGCTGGGAAACCAAATCGCCCTCAGAGCAATTGATCGTTGCCAATGGCAACTCTATGTGGATCTATGACAAAGATCTAGAGCAAGCGACTAAACAAAATGTGGATAGCCAAGTAGGCAATACGCCAGCGCTATTGTTGTCAGGTGATCCAAGTAAGATTGATCAAAACTTTAAAATCACTCAGCCATATAGCAATAAGAACTACTATGTGTTGTATCCAAAATCTGATAATGCCAGCTTTAAGAGCCTATCCATGAGCTTTAGCGGCGGTAAACCTGTGATGATGGTACTAAACGATACGCTAGGTCAAACGACATCTATTAAGTTTAGTAGTATCAAAATGAATCCAAGCATCGGTAGCAGTCAGTTTAAGTTTACTCCACCAAAAGGTGTTGATGTTATCAATCAATAAGGACGAGCTAATTGATGAAGCAGATTATGATGCTTTGCTATTTATCTAAGGTTGAAAGCCTCTAAGAGTGACAACCCCTAAGAGTAATAGCCAAATAAAAAGGACGGATCTTATATGATCTGTCCTTTTTTATGAGCGTAATGATAGTTTGGTCAGCAGAAAAATTAAGACATAGCTCGTATGGAGTCCATATCTGGCATTGGTGGTAGCTCATCTAAATGACTCAGCCCAAATGCATCCAAAAATTGTGCGGTGGTGTGAAGGAGCGCTGGGCGACCTAAGGTCTCCTTAAAGCCTTTTTCAATGATCCACCCCTTATCAAATAGCTGGCGTAGTATATTGCTTGATAACGTCACACCGCGCACTTGCTCGATGTCACTACGTGTCACAGGTTGCTTATACGCAATAACGCTCAAAGTTTCAAGTAAGGCTTGGCTCAGACGCTCTTGACGCTGCGGGAAAGTCTGCTGAATCAAGCCGCTATAGGCATCGGAAATTTGCAATCGGTAGCCGCTGGCTGTCTCATGTAGGTTCAGCACACCGGTCTCTAACCGTCGCTCTAGCACCTCTAAGGCTTGCTTTAATTCCTTAGTAGATAATGATAAATGTTTTCTTAACGCGTGAGCTGTCAGCGGCGCCTCTGATGCATGCAGCAGCACCTCGATGTGCTTGCTCACATCTTCAAGAGAGGTATGATCTTCCTCAATAGAGGCAGTAGCAGCGGCACGTGTAGGCTTTGCTTCATCATGCTGCTTCGGGTCGTCAATATCTACCATCTAAAATGTGCTCTTGTTTTAATATCATGGGATCAATAGTAGGTTTGGCGGCTAACCTGATGCTGGTTAGGCCAACCACTGTAATGTTAGTTCTTGGGATTGATGGTCTATATCGGATGGATCGGTATCATATTTTATTAACGTGCTTGCATCATTATTGGGTTCTGTATAGACCACACCAACTAATTGCCGCTTAATCAGTTCAAGTACGGCGACAAAGCTCACGACCACGCCTATCTTACCCTGTGCTTTGTCTAGTAGCTCATAAAAGGAGCGGGCACCATCAGTACTCAGTTGCCGACTAATGCTAGCGATACGATCAGAAAGCGGCACGATATCAGTTTTGATGGTATGCATTTGATAGTCTGGCTGTAGCTGCATTTTAAACAAGCTATCGATCAGCAGAGTAGGCGAGTAGCTAGGCAGCTCAGCATTCATAACGTCTTGACTGGGCATACTTACCATCGCTAAAAAAACATCACGCTCTAAACGTATCAGATTGTCTAAGCGCTGACTGGCGGCTTTGATTTGCGCGTACTCTTCTAGGCGCTCAATCAGCTCTGCTTTTGGATCGCGCTCATCGGTAGGCGTGTCAGGGGTAGGCAATAGTAATTCGGTTTTAATAGCAATCAGCGTCGACGCCATCAGCAGATAATCACCTGCCAATTCAAAATGCTCAGTATCCAATTCGCTAATATAAGCCAGATACTGCTCAGTGATGGGTAAGATAGGCATTTGGGTCAAATCAACATTGTTCTTTTTGACCAAATATAATAAAAAATCTAGTGGACCTGCAAACTGCTCTAGCCAAATCGCAAACGCTTGTGGCGGAACATAAAGATCGTCTGGTAGATGCTGTACTGGCGTCTGATAGATGCGTAGAGCAGTCGTGTTGGATGTATCCATAAGTCTTAATGTTCCTGGCGCACTGCCATAAATAGTCCAGCACCAACATCTAACGTATGACAAATATAACGAGAATCATTGGTGAATTCTGCCAAGAACTCGCTCACCTCATTACGATGAGAGATGACATTATCGACAATAAGTACACTACCGACGTCCAATGCGTTATGCAGACCTCGGATATAATCGATATAGAATTGCCGCTCTGCATCCAAAAATACCAAGTCAAAGACATCTTCATTGCTATTTAAAAAAATCAAGGCATCTTGCACGATGAGTCGAACAGAGTCAGACAGTCCCGTATTTTGCAGATGCTGGCGAGCAGCTTCACTGCGGTTTTTGTCGATGTCTAGCGATATAAAGTCACATTCAGCCTGATGCCGCAAACCATACGCCAGCCACAATGTCGAAAAGCCCGTCGAGGTACCAATCTCTAATACCTTTTTGGGCTGTCTGATCGTGGCAATATTGGCCAAAAACTGCACCGCATCTGGTTCGACATGGCGATGACGAGCCAGCCGATTGGATTGTTCAGAGTCATACGTACTGTCAGCCTCGTATAAAGACTGACAGTAAGATAAAAAATGGCTTGGATTAAATGTCGGCATTATAAACGATCAGAAGTCATTTATTTAAGCTTCGCTAGTGGGCGAATACCAATGGCACGGCGGGCTTTATCCAGCTGCTTACGGCTATGACGACGGGCTTTATCTGCGCCCATTTGCAAGATTTCTTCCAGCTCTTTTGGATTTGCCATCAATTCTTGATAGCGCGCGCGGAAAGGGGCGATCTCGTTATTGATTTGTTGGAACAACTGCTCTTTGGCGTCTCCCCAGCCAATACCTGATTCATACTGCGCACGCAAATTAGCAATTTCTTCAGGCGTAGCAAACGCTTTATAAATCTCAAAAATTGCTGACGCGTCAGGATCTTTTGGCTCTTCTGGCAATTGTGAGTTGGTCACAATACGCATGATGGCCTTACGCATCATTTTTTCAGGATCGGCTTGGCTATTAAACTCGCCAAACAACGGAATCACGTTGTTATAGCTTTTGCTCATTTTGCGACCATCGAGACCTGTAAGTAGCGGTGTGTTGTCGTCGACCAGGGCCCTAGGCTCAGTGAACAATGGCTTGTAACGATGATTAAATGTACCTGCTATATCACGCGCCATTTCAATGTGCTGAATTTGGTCACGGCCAACAGGTACATGCGTGGCATTAAACATCAAAATATCAGCAGCCATCAACACAGGGTAGCCAAACAACCCCATGTTAATCCCTTGGTCAGGATCAACGTCTTCTTTTTCCATATTGGCATCGACCGCTGCTTTGTAGGCATGAGCGCGGTTCATGAGGCCTTTGGCACACGAGGAGCTCAAAATCCATGACAACTCCAAAATCTCAGGCACATCTGACTGACGATAAAAAGTCACGCGCTCAGGATCAAGACCACAGGCGAGCCATGTCGCGGCAATGGCTTTGGTTGACTCGTGAATGATCGCAGGATCATGGCAACCAATAATGCTGTGATAATCCGCTAAGAAGAAAAAAGCGTCGCTATCGCTGTTTTGAATAGACTGGATGGCCGGACGAATCGCGCCAACATAGTTACCAAGATGCGGAATGCCCGTCGGTTTGATTCCTGTCAAAATGCGTTTATGTGGGGCTGCTTGTCCAGAACTGTGATTGTCGCTCATGAAAAATCCGTTGTTTTGTTTGTCAAATTATTATAATGCGTGATTAAAAGTGCAAAATAGCAGTCACAAAGTATAGCAAATTTTATCAGCCCTTTTGAAAATAAAGGCCTACTTATAGATATCCGTACGACCATTTGGCCCATGTTTAAAGCGGCGATGGAACCACATCCACTGAGTCGGGTCGATACGAATGAGACTCTCTAGTATTTCATTGACTCGCGTGGCGTCAGCGACTTCATCACGACTTGGATAGTTGTCAAGCTCTGGGGTGATGGTCAAGTGATAATGAGGTCGCTTACCACGTGGTAGATTATCTGGTGTCTGCCGATAGGTGTGTAGCGCCATCACGGCGGGTGGATGCGTTTTGCTGCCTAATTTTGCCATACGGCGTGACGCGGTAATCGTTGCTGCTGGCACGCCAAAGAATGGTGCCATAACCCCTTGTTTTAGACCATAGTCCTGATCGGGGGAATACCAAATCACATGCCCCGCTTTGATAGAGGTGACTAGGCTTCGCATGTCACGGCTGGAGATTTGCTTACCGAATATATTGGTACGACCATTATAGATAAACCAGTCCAGTAAAGGGTTATTTTGCGTACGGTACATACAATCGACAGGGAAGAATTGAGAACACAGTAAGCCGCCCAAATCCAGCATCGTATAATGCGCACCCAATAGAATAACCGGACGCTGCTCGTTTTGCGCATTAACAAGATGCTGTAATCCCGAAATAGATACCGTTCTAGTAAATATATTTGGACGGAACCAAGCACATAGGGTTTCAAACACCCCAATACCTTGATTGACAAAGACTTGCTTTGCCATCAATTCACGCTCAGCTTCTGGCTTTTCTGGAAACGCCAGCTTTAGATTAATCAGAGTGTCACGCCTACGTGAGCCTGCAGCTTTATAAATCAATATGCCGAGCTGACGCCCCAGCCAAAACTGCCAACGCAGTGGCAAATATATCATGGGTAACATCACCAAAAACAACAACCAAATACCCCAATACGTTGGCAATAAAAACTGCCATTGAAAGGGCTTGTTTTCTGCTTGCGCGGTACGCTTTTGATTTTGCGTAATCGTTGGGGTGCCAGCAGGTATAGCAGGCGACTTATTGGATTGCTGCCTACTGGATGATGGTATGCCGTTAGTGTTGGAGGGTTTACTAGGATCGTATTGTTCTGGCGCTTTCATAATATCCTTCTGCCGCACCGTGTATCACATTGCAGCTAATGATGAAAAGTTATTGATATGATGGGGTAGGCTCAAATGCTTTGCAAGTGAGAATGTTTATAAGGTTCTTAATTTGCAGTGCTAATATAAAGTACGTATATCGATAGCTATTGCAATGAGAGATATAGTGAAACCATTATAAAAA